>JAQUGB010000194.1 GCA_028684345.1 Tepidiphilus sp.
CTGATGGGCGAGAGCATCCTGCCGGCCTGATCGGCGGGCTTCGTCATGAATCTCGAGGAAGCCGGCCGCCTTCGTGGCCGGCTTCGTTTTTGTCGGAGTGTGCATGGACGATCGACTCTCTCGCAGCGAACGACTGATCGTGGTGCGGCTCGCCGCGGTCTTCGCGCTGCGCATGCTGGGGCTCTTTCTGATCCTGCCCGTCTTTGCCGAATACGCGCGGCATCTGCCCGGTGGCGGGAACGAGGCGGCGATCGGCTTGGCGATCGGTATTTACGGTCTCACCCAGGCGGTGTTGCTGATTCCTTTCGGCGCGGCCTCCGACCGTTTCGGGCGCAAACCGGTGATCGTCGCCGGACTCGCCCTCTTCGTGGTAGGCAGCCTCGTGGCTGCGTTTGCGCCGGATCTGCACTGGGTCACCGTGGGGCGAGCGCTGCAAGGCGCGGGGGCGATCTCGGCCGCCGTGACGGCACTGGTGGCCGACCTCACGCCCGAGACGCACCGCACGCGTGCCATGGCCATGATCGGCTCGACCATCGGTCTCTCCTTCGCCCTCTCTCTGGTATTGGGGCCGGCGCTCTACGGCCTGGTGGGGATGCGCGGCATCTTCCTCCTCACGGGGCTGCTTGCCGCCGGCGCGGCGGTGATGGTCTGGCGGGGCGTGCCCACTCCGTCACGACCGGCAGCGCCCGTGGCCGCGTCTCGCGCCTCCCTGTGGGCAGTGCTCAAGGACGGGCGTCTGCTTCGGCTCGATGCAGGCGTGTTCTCGTTGCATTTCATCCAGATGGCGATGTGGGTGGTCGTGCCAGGGGCGTTGGTCAAGCATGGCGCACTGCCACTGGAAGATCACTGGAGCGTTTATTTGGTCGCGGTGCTCTTCTCCTTCACGGTGATGGTGCCCGCCATCGTCTTCGCTGAGCGGCGTGGCCGCCTGAAAACGGTCTATCTCGCCTCCATCGCGCTGCTTGCCGTGGTGCAGCTGGGGTTTGCCCTGTGGGCGAGGGATCTATGGACGATCGGGCTGTGTCTCACGGCATTTTTCGTCGCCTTCAACATTCTGGAAGCGACCCAACCTTCTTGGGTATCGCGCATCGCTTCGCCACAACGGAAAGGGGCAGTGCTCGGCGTTTATAACACCTTGCAATCTTTGGGGTTGTTTTGCGGCGGTTGGATGGGCGGGTTGATTGCCCAGCACCTCTCGCCGCAGATGATCCACTGGGTGGCGGCGGGGCTCGCGCTCGCGTGGTATGCTTTGAGCCTCGGGTTGCAGCCTCCGGCACGCCCGCAAGATTCGCAATCATCATGAGGATGGAACGATGGCATCAGTCAATAAAGTGATCTTGGTTGGTAACCTCGGCCGTGACCCCGAGACCCGCTACATGCCCAGCGGCGAGGCCGTGTGTAATTTTTCGCTGGCCACCTCCGAAACTTGGAAAGACAAGGCCACGGGTGAGCGCAAAGAGGCCACCGAGTGGCATCGCGTGGTGCTTTTCGGGCGGCTCGCCGAGATCGCCGCGCAGTATCTGCGCAAAGGTTCGGCGGTCTACATCGAGGGAAGTCTGCGCACGCGCAAATGGACCGACCAGAGCGGTCAAGAACGCTATACCACCGAGATTCGGGCCGATGTGATGAAGATGCTCGGTGGGCGCGGTGGCGCGGGAGCCGGGCCCGATGCGCCTTTGGATGAGGGAAATGCTTCGCCCGCCACTGCGCCTAGGCAAGGTGCTCAGTCTGCATCGGCGGCCAAACAGAATTTCGACAACGGTTTTGAAGAAGACGACATTCCTTTCTAGGGGTCGTGCCTCGGTCAGGGTTTCAAGGCGCGCTGAAAGCCCCGTTTTTTCCTTGGAGCGACCGAACATCCGTGCCGAGGAATTCGAGGGCGGTGACGGCCATTGCCGTTCGCCTTCCGTGGCGCATGAGGTGGCCGGCTCGACCCCCGGCGCGAACTGCGGGGGCACTGCAAAAAACCAACGCGAGCGGTTGCAGGACAAGGACTCCGGAGCGTGGGATGCGAGGCAATATCACATGGATGGGCGAGCGCGCAGCGCTGCCATGCGGCTGTGCGCTAGATTGTTCGATGTGTCCACAGGGAAGGGCATGACGTGGATTACGTGATCGCACACGAGGACGGGGTGCTCACCGTCGATACGGGCTATCTGCGTCCGGGTTTGGCCGCGGTGTACCTGATCGTGGAGGACGGGCGGGCAGCGGTGGTCGATACGGGGGTGAATGCCTCGGTGCCGCGGGTCTTGGAAGCGCTGGCGGCGAGCCACGTTGCGCCCCAGGGGGTGGAATACGTGCTGCTCACGCACGTGCATCTGGATCATGCCGGCGGAACGGGGCATCTCATGGCGGCTTTGCCCAACGCCCGGCTGGTGGTACATCCTCGTGGTGCGCGCCACATGATCGATCCCTCGCGGCTATGGCAGGCAGCCGCTGCCGTCTATGGTGAAGCCGAAGCGTATGCCATGTACGGCCATTTGGTGCCGGTGCCCCCGGAGCGGGTGATCGCGGTGGATGACGGGCAGGTGTTCTTTCTGGGATCGCGCGCACTGACGGTGTGGCATACGCCGGGACATGCTCGCCACCACGTGGCGATTCATGATTCGGTGGCACAGGCCGTTTTTACGGGAGACACTTTCGGCGTCTCATACCGGGAGCTGGACGTTGCGGGACGGGCGTCGGTTATTCCGACGACGACGCCCACCGAGTTCGAACCGGAGGCGCTCCATGCCTCCATCGATCGCATTCTCGCCGCCCGTCCCTCGGCCGCCTATTTGACCCATTTCGGGCGCGTGCGTGAGCTCGAGCGCGTGGCGACCGACCTGCATCGTCTGATCGATGCCTACGTCGAAGTGGCCCGGTCGGCCCGCGGCGAAGGAGTGGCGCGGCATTTGGAGATCCTCGCTGGTTTGCATGCCTTGATGCACGAGGAAGCGGAGCGTCAGGGCTGGCTAGTGCGGGGGGATGCGCTCATCGAGTTGCTGCGTATGGATCTCGAGCTCAATGCGCAGGGTCTGGGCGTGTGGCTGGATCGGCAGCAGCTGGTCAGTACCGGATGAGTGAAGCAGTCGAACTGGAGCGACGCTTCGGGGGGATCGAGCGTCTCTACGGCAAAGGCGCGCTTGCCCGTTTGCAGCAAAGCAAAGTGGCGGTGGTGGGCGTGGGCGGGGTCGGTTCCTGGGCGGCCGAGGCGCTCGTGCGCAGCGGCGTGGGGGGAGTGCGCC
>JAQUGB010000195.1 GCA_028684345.1 Tepidiphilus sp.
GACGGGATTCATAGGGATGGCGGTATTCGTGGCGCTGGTCGCCACGGTCTGGGTCGTGTGGCCGCTCGTGCGGCGCCAGGGGATGGCCTCCGACGAGGCAGCCCAGGCCCAGGCGGCGCTGGCGGTGCTGCGCGAGGAGTTCGCCGCGCTCAAGGTGGCACAGGCGGCCGGCGAGCTGGACGAAGCGGCTCATGCGCAGGCCCGGCGTGAGCTGGAGGCGCGGGCCTTGGCCGAGGCGCAGGCGCGCGAAGGGCATGCTCGACGACAAGGGAATTCGCCGATGACGGCCGTGTTCGTCGGCGTGAGTCTGCCCGTACTCGCTGTCGGGGGTTATCTGCTGGTAGGCTCACCGCGCTGGGCGAGCGACGAGGCGGTGCTCGCGGCCACGCGCGAAGCCGAGGCGGCGCAAGCGGCGAGCGCGGCCGGTGTTTCGCTCGATCAGATCAAGGCGATGGTCTCGCGGCTCGAAGCGCGGCTGGAAAGCGGGGAGGGCGACGCCCAATCTTGGCTGATGCTCGCGCGCTCCTACCGCGTGCTCGGGGATCCGGCGCTCGTGGCTGCCGGCTGGGCGCGATTGGGGGCGAAGATTCCCCAGGAACCCACGGTGCTGGTCGAGTGGGCCGAATTGCTGGTCGTTGCTCGCGGCGGCTTCGATGCCGACTCGATAACCTTGCTGGAGCGGGCGCTCGCGCTCGCTCCGGACGAACCCAAGGCGCTCGCCATGGGCGGAGCGGCAGCCGCCGCGGCCGGAGAGCACGCCAAGGCGGTGGAGCGCTGGGAGCGCTTGCTCGCGCAGGCGCCGGCCGAGGGGGAATTCACCCAGACGCTGCGCGCGGCGATCGAAGCGGAGCGGCAGAAGGCAGGGCTGGCTCCGGGAAATTGAATCCTCGCGGGCCTAACGTTCAGCGAACGTTCGCGGCGGTGCGCTGCTGCGCAATCTCCGATTCGATCATGTCGTCGAGCTCGTCTTCGGTGAGCCCGAAAAATTCGGCCACCGGAGCGCGCGCCTTGTGCCATTCCTTGTCGCGCCCGATGCCGACCGTTTCGGCCGCCACGACGTCGGCCATGGCGATGAGGCTCACCAGATGCGGCACCTGCGGCGGCAGGTTGGTTTCCTCGAATACCGCGACGTAGTCGTGATGGTGGTTGATCGCCAGCGCCACCGGTTCGGCCAATCCCCAGCGTCGGGCGAGGAAAAAACCGACCACGGCGTGATGCGTCTTGTAGCGCTCGAATTCGTGTTCGGTGAAGGGTTTTTCTGGATCGACCCGGGCGAGCGAGAGCGTCTCGTGATAGTCGGGGTGCTGGCGTGCGAGCAGGAAAAAGCCGGTATCGTGCAGCAGCGCCGCCGTGTGCGCCATGGGCGGGGGTACGGTACGCATCAAGCGGGCGAAATCCGCGGCGGCTTCGGCCGCGACCCGCAGTTCGTCCCAGATGGAGGGGCGAAGGTTCTTCGGCAGGCCGAAGGTGGAATGGAGCAGGGCATGGAGCACGATCTGGTGCGTGCGCTCCAGCCCGATCACCTGTAGCGCCTGGGCCACCGATTCGATCTTGCGCATGCGCATGACGCCATTGGCCGCGCGCAGCACCGCGGCGGCGAGCGCCGGATCCTGCTGGATCATCTTGGCGAGCTTGGTGAGATTGGGTGTGTCCGACTCGGCCTCCCGGGCAATCGCCGTGAGCACGTCGGGCGCGGGGGGAATGTCGAGCTGAGAGGGTTCGGCGAGGTTCGTCGTACGGGTATCCATGGGATCGGTCCTCGAAGCGGCGGCTGGAATCACGTCAAGGATGCATCGGTTCCATGATAGCGCATGGACGAGGACCTCGAGGGCCATCGCTTGGGGTGTGAGGAATTTTCACCGGTTTGCTAAAGTTTCTTTGCGAACCGCCGATAAAACTCAAAACCCATGAGGAAGAGACCATGAGAGGACAGAGCCTGACGCGCCGCATCGCCATGGGGGTGGCGATCGCCACGGTGTGCTTCATCGCGCTGAGCACCGCCTTGATCGGCGGCCTGGAATGGCGCAAGACGCAGGAGCGCATCGACGAGATGATGCTCGCGCAGACGAGCAGCGTGCTTTCGGGTTTGCAGATGCTGCATGAGGCGGTCACCGTGTCGATGCAGTCCCAGCTCAAGATGCTCAAGAGCTTTTTCCCCTTTGGTACGCGCGCGGAGCTCGACGAGAATGAGACCGTGGAAATGGGGCCGACCAAGATGAGAGTTCCGGTCCTGCGTCTGGGCGGCATGGTGGTGAACGAGCGCTTCATCGAAGTCGATTTGCTCACCAAGCAGACGGGTTCCGTGGCGACGATCTTCGAGCGCGTCGGCGACGATTTTCTGCGCATTGCTACGTCCCTGAAAAAAGAGGACGGCTCCCGCGCTTTCCTCACCACGCTCGATCGGCAGCATCCGGCCTACCAGCGCCTGCTCGCGGGTGAGAGCTACATCGGCCCGGCAATCCTCTTCGGCAAAGACTATATGACCATTTATGAACCCATGAAGTCCGAAGACGGCAAAGTGATCGGGGCTTGGTTCATCGGCTATCCCATGGGTACTTTGCTGGATCGTTTCCGTGAGTCGATCAAGGCGATGAAGATCGGCAAGACCGGCTATACGTATATCATGGACAAGAACGCATTTATGCGTATCCACCCTTCACTCGAAGGCAAGAACGTGCGGGAGATGCGCGATGCCACCGGCTACGACTTCGTCGGCGAGATGCTGGAGAAAAAGAACGGCGTGATCCGCTATCAATGGATCGATCCGGGCAAGGACAAGCCGCGGGAGAAAGTGGCGGCGTATGCGTATTTTCCCGAGTGGGAGTGGCTGATCGTCTCGTCGTCCTACGTCGATGAACTGACCGAGGAGTTGGTGGGCAACATCCTGCGCAACTCCTTGGCGGCGGTGGGCGAGGCGGCGCTGCTCGCGCTGGTGATGATCTGGCTGGTGCGCCGTGCCTTGCGTCCGCTCGATACCTTCGTCCAGGTGACCGAGCGCATGGCTTCGGGGGATTTGAGCGAAACCATGCATTACGAGCGCAGCGACGAGCTGGGGCGTCTGGCCACGGCGATCAACCATATGCGTTCCGAGCTCGCCGGTCTCATTGGCGCCTTGCAACGCGAGGCAAATGATGTCTCGGTTCGCGCGCAGAAGATCGAGCGGCAGGCCGAGGAGGTGCAGGAGCGCATCGCCGTTCAGGCCGACGACACCCAGGCGGTGGCCGCCG
>JAQUGB010000196.1 GCA_028684345.1 Tepidiphilus sp.
CTGGTGGAGCAGGCGGAGATGGAGGCGGGGCCCAACTCGGACAACGTCTCGCTCATCGCCATGCGTTGGGAGGAGGGCGAACCCTCCTTGGCGCCGGACACGGTTTCCACCGAGACCATGGCGCTCGACCAGGTGACGACGGCCTTCTCTCTGCCGCAGCAGCCGCCGGGTTTTTCGGCCGAACCCCTCGACAACGAAGAGATCGAACGGGCGATCCGCGAGATCAACGAGACGATCCAGAAATTCAAGGGATGATGCATGAGGCATGATGGCAGGCGCGCCGACGAACTGCGTCCGGTGCGCATCGAACGAGGCTTCACGGAATATGCCGAAGGCTCAGTGCTGGTATCTTTCGGGCGCACGCGGGTGCTATGCACCGCGAGCGTGGAAGAATCCGTGCCGCCTTTCCTCAAGGGGACGGGGCAGGGCTGGGTGACGGCCGAATACGGCATGCTGCCGCGCGCCACGCATACGCGCACGCCGCGCGAGGCGGCCAAAGGGAAGCAGGGCGGGCGCACGCTGGAGATCCAGCGCCTGATCGGACGCTCGCTGCGCGCGGTGGTGGACCTGGCGGCGCTCGGGGAGCGGCAGGTCGTGCTCGATTGCGACGTGCTGCAGGCCGACGGCGGCACGCGCACGGCGGCGATCACGGGGGCCTGGGTGGCGCTCGCCGATGCGTGCGATGCGCTGGTGGCGCGTGGGGTGCTCGAGGCTTCGCCCGTGCGCGACCAGGTGGCGGCGGTGTCGGTGGGGCTCGTGGAGGGCGAGGTGTTGCTCGACCTCGATTACGCCGAGGATTCCACCTGCGACACCGACATGAACGTGGTGATGACCGGCGCAGGCGGTTTCGTCGAGCTGCAGGGCACGGCCGAGCATGGGGCATTCGACCGGGGTGCGCTCGAAGCCCTGCTCGCGCTCGCCGAGAAAGGCATCGGCGAGCTGCTCGCCGCCCAGCGGGAGAGCCGGGCGTGAGTTCGGGCAAGCGGCGGGTGGTGCTCGCGAGCAACAACGCGAAGAAGGCGGCCGAGCTCGAGGCGCTGCTCGCGCCGCTCGGCTGGGAGGTTCTGGCGCAAGGGTCGCTGGGCATTACGGAGGCCGAGGAGCCGCATCCGACCTTCCTGGAAAATGCGCTCGCCAAGGCGCGGCACGCGGCGGCCGCTGCGGGCCTGCCGGCGATCGCCGACGATTCGGGCCTGGCGGTGCCGGCGCTCGGCGGGGCGCCCGGGGTGCGCTCGGCGCGCTTCGCCGGTGAGCCCCGGTCGGACGCACGCAACAATGCGGCGCTACTCGCGGCGATGCAGGGTCTGGAAGGGGCGGCGCGGCGGGCATTCTTCTATAGTTGCGTGGTTTTTCTACGCACGGCGGACGATCCTTTGCCGCTCGTGGCCGAGGGGCGCTGGTGGGGAGAGATCCTCACGGAACCGCGCGGGGAGGGGGGCTTCGGCTACGACCCCCTCTTCTATCTGCCCGAACGGGACAAGACCGCAGCCGAGCTTGCCCCTGAGGAGAAGAATCGCCTGAGCCACCGCGGCCGGGCCTTGCGCCGGCTGCGCGCGCGGCTCGAGCGGGAGGGGGCTTGAGCACGCTCGATCCGGCGCGGGTGCCGCTGTCGCTCTACGTGCACGTGCCCTGGTGCGTGCGCAAGTGCCCCTACTGCGACTTCAACTCCCATCCGCTCGCGGGCGAGGTGCCCGAGGCGGAATTCCTCGCGGCGCTGGAAGCCGACCTCGAGGCCGAGGTCGAGCGCGCCGGCGGGCGGCCGGTCGACACGATCTTCTTCGGCGGCGGCACGCCGAGCCTGCTCTCGGAGGAGGCTCTTGCACGGCTCATGGCGGCGATTCGACGGCACTTGCCGCTCGCGCCAAACGCCGAGGTCACGCTGGAGGCGAATCCCGGCACCTTCGAAGCGGCGCGCTTCGCGGCTTATGCCGCCGCCGGGGTGAACCGGCTCTCGCTGGGGGTGCAGAGTTTCGACGATGCCGCCTTGCGCCGGTTGGGACGCATCCACGACGGTGCTCAGGCGCGCGCCGCGCTCGCGGCTGCGGTGCGTACCTTCGCGCGCGTCAACGTCGATCTGATGATCGACCTGCCCGGCCAGAGCCCGGCAGCGGCGCTCGCCGACGTGGAGACGGCGCTCGCCGGCGGGGCGACGCATCTTTCCTGCTATCAGCTCACGATCGAGCCGAACACGCCTTTTGCCGCATCGCCCCCGCCGCTTCCTGCCGACGAGGAGATGGCGGCGATCGAGACGGCAGTGGAGGAGCGCCTCACGCGCGCGGGCTTCGTCCACTACGAGGTCTCGGCCTGGGCGCTGCCGGGGGAAGCGTGCCGGCACAACCTCAATTACTGGGGGTTCGGCGACTACCTGGGCGTGGGGCCGGGCGCGCACGGCAAGCTCGGCACGCTCGAGGGCATCGTGCGGCGCATGAAGCACAAGCACCCGCGCCGCTACCTCGCCGCCCGCGCCCCCTTCGTGCAGGAAGAGACGGCGGTAGCACCCGAGGCGCTGCCCTTCGAGTTCCTCATAAATGCGCTGCGGCTGCGCGCGGGGGTGCCGCGGGAATGGTTCGCGGCGCGCACGGATCTTCCCTTGGAGACGCTCGCACCGCGCTGGGCACGGCTCGAAGCGCAGGGCTTGGTCGAGCCGCTCGCCTGGCGTATCGCCGCCACCGAGCGCGGCTGGCGCCTGCTCAATACCCTTCTCGAGGAATTCTTGCCGTAAAATAGGCGCCTTTCCGAGGAGCGTTGCAGCGGCGCCCCGCCGCCAGGCTCGGACAGGACAACGACGCTCGTGAGGCCCCGCCGCCGGCTGGCTTCACGGGCGTTTCGCTTTTTGTGGAGGAAAGAGGCATGCAAGCGGACCGGACCGAGGAACTCACGCGCCTGCTGCGCGAGCGCGTGCTGGTGCTCGACGGCGCCATGGGTACCATGATCCAGCAGTATGGTCTCACCGAGGCCGATTTTCGCGGCGAGCGGTTGCAGGATCACCCGGTGGAGCTCAAGGGCGACAACGATCTCCTGGTGCTCACGCGCCCGGAGGTGATCGGCGAGATCCACCGCGCCTATCTGGAGGCCGGGGCGGACGTGATCGAGACCAACACCTTCAACGCCACGCGCGCCTCGCAGGCGGATTACGGTCTGGCGCATCTGGCCTACGAGATCAACCGGGAGGCGGCGCGGCTCGCTCGCGCGCTCGCCGACGAGTACAGC
>JAQUGB010000028.1:0-2595 GCA_028684345.1 Tepidiphilus sp.
GAGCGTTACGGTGTCGCCGGGCCGGTAGCGCTCGAGCGCGTCGAGGAGCGTGTCGAGATCGGGCGTAGGCGTGCCGTCGATGGCCACGATCAGATCGCCCACCACGACGCTGCCCTCGGTGACCGGAACGAAGGGTTTGAGCCCTGCGCGCGCCGCCGGCCCATCGGGGTCGACGCGCAGGATGGCCACTCCAGGCGGAAGGCCCAGGGCCTTGTTGAAGGCGGGGGAGGCCGCGGCGATGCCGAGCACGGGACGGCGGATGCGTCCCTCGCGGATGAGCCGCGGCACGATGCGGTTGACCTCGTCGACGGGGATGGCGAAGCCGATGCCGGCAGAAGCGCCGCTGGGGCTGTAGATGGCGGTATTGACGCCGATGAGCCGACCGGCGCTATCGAGAAGCGGCCCGCCGGAGTTGCCAGGATTGATGGCCGCATCGGTCTGGATCACGCCGCGGATGGTGCGGCCGGTGACGGATTCGATCTCCCGATTGAGGGCGCTCACCACGCCGGTGGTAAGGCTCTGGTCCAGCCCGAAGGGGTTGCCGATCGCCAGCACTTTCTGCCCCACTTTGAGCCCCTTGCTCTCGCCGATGGGGATGGGGCGCAGGCGTTCGGGCGGGGCGTCGATGCGCAGCACCGCGAGGTCGCGGTCGGGATAGGCGCCGATGAGCTTGGCACGCCAGGTGCTCTGGTCGGCCAGGGTGACGCGGGCCGAGTCTGCCCCTCGGATGACATGAAAATTGGTGACCACGTGCCCGGCCTTGTCCCAGACGAAACCGCTTCCGGTTCCCTGGGGAATTTCGAGCACGTTGAGGGTGAAGAGGTTGAGCGCCTGGCGGGCGGTGGTGATGTGGACCACCGAAGGCGAGGCGAGGGCGAAGACTTCGACGGTGTTGCGCTCGTCGGCGGTGAGTTCGCCGCGCGGGGTGACGGGGCGCGGTTGGGCCGGGGTCGTTCCGGCGGTCTTCGCCAGCAGCGTGCCGAGCGAGGCGGCGAGCACGATGAAGAGCAGCGAGAGCAGCGTGAAGCGGGGGATCGAGCGCATTCGGCGGGTTTCCGACGGTGCGAAGCGTCCATTGTACGGGAAAGGGCGGAAGCACGGGGGATTGAGGGGGTAAAAACGGCGGCCATGCGGGCCGCCGTCGGGCAGGAAATGAAGAAAAGCTCAGCCTTGAACGGCGATGCGCCGGGTTTTTGCGGTCTCGGCCTTGGGCAGCGTGATTTTGAGCACGCCGTCGCGGTATTCCGCCTTGGCGTCTTCCGCCTTGACCGGCACGGGGAGCGCGATCACGCGCTGGAATCGGCCATAGGCGCACTGCATGAGGCGGTACTGCCCTTGTTTTTCCTCGCGCTCGAGCCGTTTCTCGCCGCGGATCACGAGTTGACCGTCGAGCACCTCGACTTCGAGATCCTCTCGGTCGAGCCCGGGAATCTCGACGCGGACTTCGAGCGCATCGTCGGTCTCGTAGATGTCGGCGCCGAGTACGGCCCAGCGCACGCCTCCAGCCGGCGCCGGCAGATTGGTCGAAGCGCTTTTCTCGCCGTCGCGTTCGCGGGGCTGGAAGCGGGTGAGCGCGCCGGCGGCCCGTTCCCACAGCTGTCGCCAGCCCTCCATCAGATGCTCCCAGCTCTGGCCGAGGCCGGATTTCCATTGCTCCAGTACCGAACTCATACTTCGTCCTCCTCTGCGTCAGACGAAGGCCGCCCGGCGATGGGCGGCCAAAAAGGTCATTTCCGTACCGGAAATGAAGGAATTAGCCAGCCTGCACCGTGATGCGCTTGGGTTGAGCCTGCTGATGTTTCGGAATGCGCAGCTCGAGCACGCCCTGGTTGAGCTTGGCCTGGATGCCGGCGGTGTCGAGGTCGCGCGACAGGGTGAAGCTGCGGGCATAGCGCGGGGCGCGGACCTCGGCGTAGATCGGCTCCATGCCTTCGCTCACGGGAAGCGACACGTTGCCCTCGATGGTGAGGGTGTCGCCCTCGACCTTGATCTCCAGTGCATCGCGACTCACGCCGGGCAGATCGGCCCACAGGGTGATGCCGGTCTGATCCTCGATGATGTCGACGCGCGGCACCGCAGTCGGGACGCGCTGGGCTTGAGCGGTGACTTCGCTGCCGGGGCGGGTGGTGACGTTGGTTTCAGCCATGGCCGTTCCTCCTTTTGTGATCATTTGATTTCGATGCGGCGCGGCTGCAGATGGGCCTTGCGCGCGATGCGCAGCCGCAGCACACCGTCGCGGTAGGTCGCCTCGACCTTGTCGGGGTCGAGATCCTCGGACAGGCTGATGGTGCGGCGGAACTTGCCGGCGAAGCGCTCGTTGGCATAGACCGTGACCTGGTCGTTCTCCGGAATCGGCGAGGAGCGCTCGCCGGCGATGGTGAGCACGCCTTGCTCGAGTGTGACTTCGAGCTTGGCCGGATCCATGCCCGGAGCGAATGCATACACTTCGACCGCCTCGGGCGTGCGGCCGACGTTGATGGCTGGATAAACGACATCGAGCGCCGTTTCACGAATGGCCGCCGGCCAGCCGCTCCACAGGCGGTCGAGTTCGCGCTGCAGCCGGTCGAACTCCTCGAACAGGTTGGTGGGAAAGAG
>JAQUGB010000028.1:2695-9296 GCA_028684345.1 Tepidiphilus sp.
CCGGGCGGCGGTCCTTTCGAGGGGATGGATTTCTCCGATTTCTTCGAGTCGCTCTTCGGGCGCATGCACCGCGGCGCGGCCGGTGCGCGCCAGCGCCGCAGCGGGGGTTTTGCCCTGCGCGGGGAAGACCATCACGCCAAGATCCTCATCGATCTCGAAGACAGCCTGCATGGCGCCACGCGTTCGATCACCCTGCGCGTGCCCGAGCTCGATGAATCTGGGCATGTGGTGCTGCGCGAGCGTACCCTCAACGTACGCATCCCCAAGGGCATCCGGCAGGGACAGAAAATCCGGCTCACCGGCCAGGGCGGCCCGGGGATGAACGGCGGCCCGCCGGGCGATCTCTACCTGGAAGTGGAATTTCGCCCCCATCCGCTCTATCGCGTCGAGGACAAGGATCTCTACCTGACGGTGCCGGTGGCGCCGTGGGAGGCGGTGCTCGGCGCCAAAATCCAGATCCCGACGCCGGAAGGCCCGGTGACGCTCACCATTCCGCCCGATTCGCAGCACGGCCGCAAGCTGCGCCTGCGCGGCAAGGGGCTGCCCAGCGATCCCCCGGGCGATCTCTACGCGGTGCTCGAGGTGGTGCTGCCGCCGTCGAGCGATCCGAAGGTGCGGGAACATTTCGCGGCGATGGCGCGCGAGGTACGGTTCGACCCTCGTGCGCACTGGGGCCGGTGAGGAGATGCGGCGATGAAGACGGCGATCGTGGTGCATTGCGAATGGCTGGGCGGCGAGCGCTGGCTCACGCTCGAGGAGTTGGCGCAGGCGGCAGGCGCTTCGCCTTCCTTCGTGCGCATCCTGTGGGATGAGGGTTTGATCGAGGCCGGTCTGATCGAGGCGGGGGCGCCACGATTCGAAGGAATGGCCCTGGAGCGGGTGCGCCGCATGCGCCGCCTGATGCGTGATTTCGAGGCGAGTTTCACCGCGGCGGCGATGATGATGGAGCTCATCGACGAGATCGAGCGGCTGCGGCGGCTACTCGAACGCGCCGGTATTCCCTGGCGCGATGAACCCTGAAGGGGAAGGGCATGAACGAAGAGCAATTGCGCAAGTGGAACGTCGGCTACTGGCTCATTGCCATCGCCCTGCTGCTCTTTTTGCAGAGCCAGTGGCAGGCGGCCAATACCGTAGAGACGGTGTCCTACACCGAATTCGAGCAGGCGCTCGCGGAAGGTCGCGTGTCCGAGGTGATCATCGGCGATCGGGTGATCACTGGCCGCCTCAAATCGCCCGAAGGCCGGAAAGTGGCCATCGCCACGGCGAGGGTCGAGCCGGATCTGGCCGAGCGCCTGGATCGCTACGAAGTTCCCTATACTAGAGTCATAGAAAACACGTTTTTCCGTGATCTCCTCTCTTGGGTGGTCCCGGTACTCGTCTTCTTCGCCCTGTGGTACTACGTGTTTCGCCGGGTGATCGAGAAACAGGGCATGGGCGGATTCATGTCGATCGGCAAGAGCCGCGCCAAGGTCTATGTCGAGCAGGATACCGGCGTGACCTTCGACGACGTGGCCGGCGTCGATGAGGCCAAAGCCGAGCTCAAGGAGGTGGTTGAGTTTCTCAAAGATCCGGCGCGCTACGGCCGGCTCGGGGCCCGCATGCCCAAGGGCGTGCTGCTCGTAGGACCTCCGGGCACCGGCAAGACGATGCTCGCCAAGGCGGTGGCAGGGGAGGCGAAAGTGCCGTTCTTCTCCATCACCGGTTCGGAATTCGTGGAGATGTTCGTCGGCGTGGGCGCGGCGCGGGTGCGCGACTTGTTCGAGCAGGCACGGAAGCACGCCCCGTGCATCATCTTCATCGACGAGATCGACGCGCTGGGGCGCGCCCGCGGGGCCTATCCGGGCTTCGGTGGGCACGACGAAAAAGAGCAGACGCTCAACCAGCTGCTCGCCGAGATGGACGGTTTCGATTCCTCGACCGGCATCGTGGTGCTGGCGGCCACCAACCGCCCAGAGATCCTTGATCCGGCGCTGCTGAGGCCCGGGCGCTTCGACCGGCAGATCCTGGTCGATCGGCCCGACAAGAGCGGGCGGTTGCAGATCCTGAAGGTGCACGTCAAGAAGATTCGCCTGGCACCCGAAGTCGACCTCGAGCAGATCGCAGCCATGACCACCGGTTTCAGCGGGGCGGATCTGGCCAACCTCGTCAATGAAGCGGCCATCGTCGCCACCCGCCGCGGGGCCGACGCCGTGGCCCAGTCCGATTTCACCGCCGCCTTCGAGCGCATCGTCGCCGGTCTGGAGAAGAAGACCCGGGTGCTGAGCGAGCGCGAGCGCCGGGTGGTGGCCTATCACGAGATCGGACACGCGCTGGTGGCGCGCGCGCTGCCGGGGACAGATCCGGTGCACAAGATCTCCATCGTGCCGCGGGGCATCGGTGCGCTCGGCTACACCCTGCAGCGTCCCTCCGAGGATCGCTACCTCATGACCCGCGAGGAGCTGCGCCACAAGATCATGGTGCTGCTCGGCGGGCGCGCCGCCGAGGTGCTCGTCTTCAATCGCCTTTCCACTGGCGCGGCCGACGATCTGATGCGGGCGACCCAGATCGCGCGCGACATGGTGACGCGCTACGGCATGGATGACGAGCTGGGCTTCGTGGTATTCGAGCAGAGCCGTCCGCGCTTCCTCGACGCGCAGGTTCCCATGCCGGGCGAGACCTTGGGGGTGTCGGAATCGCTGCACGAGCGCATCGATGCGGCGGTGCAGCGCATCGTCATGGAAGCCTTCGAATGCACCCTCGCCGTGCTCCGCGAGAACCGCGACCAGCTCGAGGCGGCGGCCCGGGAGTTGCTCGCCAAGGAAACCCTGGAGGAAGAGGACGTGGCGCGTCTGCTCTCCGGCTTGCGCCGACCGCCCTGCGTCGGGGAGATCGACGTCGGCGACGCCGCTGCGGCGGCAGGAGAATCCTCGACTTCGGCGGCCGCCTTGGCAGGCGGTCGACAGGGCGAAGAGGGCACGGTCGGAACCTCCCCGACGGGAGCTCCGCGAGATGGCTGAGGCCTTGTGGTACGACGCGCTCGGGGTGCCGCATCGCCGCGTCACGGGCACGCCGCGCATCGTCTCGCTGGTGCCTTCGCTCACCGAGACGCTCTTCGCTTTCAGTTTGGGCGAGGCGGTGGTGGGGCGCACCGGTTTTTGCGTCCATCCCGCCGAGGTGAAGGGGGTGCCGAAGGTGGGAGGGACCAAGGACGTGCGGCTCGAGCGCCTCTTCGCCCTCGAGCCGACGCACGTCATCGCCAACGTCGACGAGAACCGGCGCGAACAGGTCGAGGCGATCGCCGCGGCCGGCATCGAGGTGATCGTCACCCACCCCTGCCGCCTGGAAGACAACGTCGCGCTCTTTCGCCTGCTCGGCGGGGTGTTCGACCGCGAGGAGGCGGCGGACTACGCCGTGCAGGCCTTCGAATCGGTGCTGGAACTCGCGCGCACGATCGCCGCCTCCCTGCCGCCGGAGCGCGTGCTCTATCCGATCTGGCGCGGGCCGTGGATGACGGTGGCCCGCAGTACCTGGATCTCCGCCATGCTGGAAGCCGTCGGCTGGCAGACCTGGCCCGCGATCGAGGAACCCCGTTATCCCGTGATCGACGAAGAATCCGTCCGCCGGGCGGGCATTGCGCGGGTGCTGCTGCCTTCCGAACCCTATCGCTTCGGCGAGGCACACGCCGAGGAGGCACGTCGCCTGCTCGGTGCGGACGTGCCGGTGACGCTCGTCGACGGCGAAATGGTGTCGTGGTACGGCACCCGCGCCATCTCGGGTCTGTGCTATCTCGCCGCCTTGCGCCAGGATTTGGCCGCACCCCTTTCCGCCTAATCCCTTCGCGGGGAAGGGCATATCTGGGGCAAGGTCACACGGTTCAGAAGCGATGGTTCAGGCCGAGGTAGAAGAGGCTGGTATCGCCCACTTTGCCGTCGGGGTCGTGACCGTTGTCGTCCTGGCCGAGGGCGACGGCCTGATCCCGGCGCAGATCGTCGTGATCGACCCAGGTGTAGGCCGCGTAGACGGTGGTGCGCTTGGAGAGCGGATGCAGATAGGCCGCGCCCAGCGACTTGGGCTTGACGCTGCCGCCATCGCCCATGACAGCATTGCCGCCGTCGAGCTTGGCCTGGCCGTAGGCGAGGTTGAACGTGTCTTCGCCCACCACGGGGATGATGAGGCCGATCTGCCAGAGCGTGACGTCGAAGCCGCTGGCGCCGAGCACGTCGCGGCCCTGCTGCCAGGAACCGGCGAGGGTGGCAAAGCCGAAGTCGTAGGCCGCGCCCAGCATCCAGTCTTTCTGCGTCTCGTCTTTGTGGGCGGGAGACTTGCTCCAGCCTGCGTCGTATTGCGCCTTGTATTTGACGGCCTGGTAGATGGCGCCGATTTTCAAGGGGCCGTTCTCGTAGCGCAGGCCGAGGCCGTATTTGTCGTCGTCGGTGCGCGAGACGCCGTGGGCCTGGTCCGTTTCGAGGTTGCCGGCCGAGTAGATGGCGCTCACCCCGACGGTCTCGAATTCGCCGGTGTAGCTCACGGAGTTGTTCCAGCGCGCCGGATCGTTGGGGGTGATCGTGAGGTTGGCGAGCTGCGAGAGCCAGTTCTGCGGGCTCGGCGTCATGCCTTGCAAGGCGTCGTAGGGGTCGGTGAAATACCCGGGGGCATACTGGCGCCCCAGGGCGAGCTGGCCGAAGGCGCCCTTGAGGCCGACGTAAGCCTGCTGGGTGAAGGCTTCGCTGCCGGAGTTGGCTTCGCTATCGGTCGAGCTCATGCAGCAGGATTTGCCGCTGTCGATGCTGAACCCCTCTTCGAGGACGAAGACGGCTTTCAGTCCGGCGCCGAGATCTTCTTCGCCGCGAAGGCCGAAGAAGCTGTTGCCGATGCCGCCGTCGTCGATGCCGGCGGTGCTGTCACCCATCACCTTGCCGTATTTGAAGAAGGCATCGGCCGAGCCGTAGAGTTGCACGCCCGATTGCGCGAGCGCCGGCAGGCAGAAGAGGCTGGTGAGCGAGAGGGTGAGCGTTTTTTTTGTACATCGTTTTTTTCCTCATGCAACAAAGTAAAGGGGAAAGGGAAAATCCGGGTCGTGTGTCACCACCGACCCGGAGGGGGTTAGTCACGGAACGGAGCGAGCTCGCCGGGGCGGCGCAACATTTTGTTGACTTCATCGAAATGCATTTCTTCCTCGACGATCATCTCCCGGGCGAATTCTTCGAGTAGCACGGACTTCCCTTGCGTGATCTTCAGGAGGTCATGGTAGCCCTGAAGTGCGAGGCGCTCGTGCTCGAGACTTTCGCGCAGAATCTCGTCGATGTCATGGCGATGGGTCTCGAGCAGGGTACCGATCTTGAGCGAGGGGTGTCCGCCAAGCAAGGTGATCATCTCGCCAACGCGCAGGGCGTGGTCGAGCCCGTCTTTGGCGTTATCCTTGAGCCAGGAGACGATAGGGATACGATTATACCCGTAGACCATGAGCGAATAATGCGTGTAGCGTACGACGCCGGCGAGTTCGACCTCGAGCACGCGGTTGAGCGCTTCGATGGCGGCGGTACGGTCGGCGTCGGAGAGGGTGTCTATCATGATGAGATCCTTTCTGGATGGAAACAGGATTTATGTCAATTCAATTGGAGCTTGCTTCATCGGCGGCGTCTCTCGTGGTTTCATTCTCCTCGAGTCGGGGGAAAAGGGTACGGGCAAGCGCCGAGACGCTGGGATTGTCGACGAAGACGCAGCGTTTGCCCGTGCGTTTGCAGTGGTCCTTGACGCGCCAGTAGGCTTTGTGGCTGATGCATCCCGTCTGGCAAATGACGAGATCGGCTGCGGCGAGGTTGGCATCGAGCTGTCCGAGGTTGTCTTCCAGCCCGCCATCGTGATGAACGAAGCGCCCGCCGATGCGTTCGATGATGCTGCGATAATCGGTGACGTTTCCGCTGCGCCCGCCCACGCAGAGGACGGTCTTGTCCTGTAGCTTCGGCTCGGCGGCGACGCGGGGCGAGGGTTGCCCGGCAGACGGGCACGCTTCTGCACAGGCCGGCGCTTTGCTCCTGTGCTGCCTTGATGCGGCGAATTCGGCCTGGACCCGGGTGAGCTCTTGGCGCAGTGCGGCCAGTTGCTGCTCGAGCGCTTTGGTGTGTGCTTTTTCGGCGGCGAGTTTGCGCTTGAGCTGCAGGCGTGCTTCGAGTTCGGGTACCGTTTCGCGTATTTCGGTCAGGTCGCTGCGCAGACAGGCGATGGTCGTGTCGCGGCACAGCAAGGTGGCGCGCGCTTGCATCAAATCCTGGCGGAGTCGTTCGAGTTCCCGGGTCTTCTCCGTCACGAGACGGGTACACCGTTCTTGAACTTTGCCGAGTTCTTGCAGCAGGGTGGCATTTTCCTGCACCAGCGCCTCGAACCGGCTACGCTCGATGCGGGTGGTGGCGCCAGCTTGGTGCTGCAGCATATGCATTTCCCGACACAACGCGAGTTCGAGGGCGGGGGTGCAGCGCGGATGGGTGAGCGCGGCCCAGAAGGGGCCAGCCACGTCTCCCTCGTCGACGGCTTCCCGCCACAGGGATTCGAGCGCCTCGTTCGTCTTGGCCGCCTTGTAGCGGCGGATCATGGTGGCGTAACGCCGGTCGAGTTCTTCTTGCAG
>JAQUGB010000028.1:9396-13443 GCA_028684345.1 Tepidiphilus sp.
GGGTCGCAGGCGCAGCAGCTCTTGCCGCAGGAGGAGCCGGCGGGAAGGCGCCGCACGCGGCCCTTGCGCTCGAGCGTGGCGAGCATGGCCTCGATCGCTTCAGGGGCAGCCTGCAGCGCCACGGCCAAGTCGTCGAGGCTGGCGCGGCGCTGCTGGCGCAGGGTATCGCTGAGGCGGGAGAGGATCATGCGGAACCCTCCTGACGGACGGTCTTGGTGCCTCCGGCTGCCGCCGGGGAGAGGAATGCGCCGGCGCTGCGGCGCATGAGGAGATAGGCGAGGGCGAAGAACGCGGCGATGCCTGCGATCCACGCGGCCGAGGCGAGCGGCGCGCGGCTGAAAGTGGCCGCCTGATAGAAAAGCGTCGCTGTGGCCCAGGCGATGCCCGTCGTCCAGGCGACGACGAAGAGCGTCCAGCGCCGGCCGGATTCCTGGTAAACCGCAGCAGTGGCGGCGGTGCAGGGGGTGTAGAGCAGGATGAAGAGCAGGTAGGCAAGCGCTCCGACCACGCCGTCGAAGCGCGCGGCCATGGCGCCGAAGGCGGCCTGCGAGACTTCCTCGTTTCCTTCTTCGGCCTGCCGCAACCCCAACGGATCGGCCCAGGCGCCGAGCGCATCGGCGAGATTCTGCGGAATGGTGGCGAACGCCGCCGCAACCGCTTCGCCTAGAGAAAACGCTTCTTCCTCTTCTTGCGCCGCGCCGGCGTCTTCGGCGGCGAGCGCCGTATAGGTGGCGTTCAAGGTACCGATCACGGCTTCCTTGGCGAGCACGCCGGTGAAGATGCCCACCGTGGCGGGCCAGTTCTCTTCGGTGAGTCCCATGGGGGCGAAGACGGGGGAGAGGGTGCGGCCGACGGCGGCGAGCACGGACTTGTCGCTGTGCTCGTTGCCGTAGCTGCCGTCGGTGCCGATCGCGTTGAGGAAGTTGATGACTACGACCATGGGGACGATGAGCCGGCCAGCGCGCACGATGAAGGTCTTGAGGCGCTCCCAGGTGTGCAGCAGCACGCCGCGCGCGGTGGGCAGGTGGTAGGGCGGCAGCTCCATGATGAAAGGCGTGGCCTCGCCCTTGAGCAGGGTGTTTTTGAGGATGAGCCCGGTGAGCACCGCCACGGCGATGCCGATGAGGTAGAGGGCGAAGATGACGTTCTCGCCGCCCGTGGGAAAGAAGGCGGCGGCGAAGAGTGCATAGACGGGCAGGCGCGCGCCGCAGGACATGAAGGGGGCCATGGCGATCGTCATGAGGCGGTCGCGGCGGTGCTCCAGGGTGCGCGTGGCCATGATGGCCGGGACGTTGCAGCCGAAGCCGACGATGAGCGGCACGAAGCTCTTGCCCGGCAGCCCTACCCAGCGCATGAATCGGTCCATGACGAAGGCGGCGCGCGCCATGTAGCCCGAATCTTCGAGCATTGAGAGGAAAAGGTAGAGGAAGCCGATCACCGGGATGAAGGTGGCCACCGTCTGGATGCCACCGCCCACGCCGTGGGCGAGCAGCCCGGTGAGCCAGTCGGGCGAGCCGATGGCGTTGAGCGCCTCGGCGAAGCCATCGACGAAGATCGCCCCGGCGAGCTGGTCGAAGAAATCGATGAAGGCCCCGCCCACGCGGATCGTGAAGAGGAACATCAGGTACATCGCCGCAAGGAAGATGGGGATTCCCAGGGCGCGGTTGAGCACGACGCGGTCGATCCGCTCGGTGAGGTCGGCCGGGGCTTGGCCGGCAACGTGCACGGCGTGATGCACGATGTCGTTGGCGAGGCTGTAGCGGGCGTCTGCCACGAGGATGTCGAGTTCGCCGCCGAAACGCTCGGCGATCGCCTGCGCGCGTTGGGCGAGGGATTCATCGACGCTCGAGCGCGCGAGCGCGTCGCCCTCGAGCAGCCGCACCGCGAGCCAGCGCGGGGACCAGCCTTTCTGCGCGGCGATCGGCTCGAGCTCGGGCACGAGTTCGGCGAGCGCCGCCTCCACTTCTTCCCCATAGGGGACGGCGCGCGGTTGCGGGGCGGTGGCGATGGCTTGCCGGATCGCCGCCTTGAGCTCGGCGATGCCGCGGTTCTCGCTGGCGACGATCGGGACCACGGGGCAGCCGAGCCGCTCGGCAAGCGCCGCGACGTCGATCTTCATTCCTTTCTTCTCGGCGACGTCGACCATGTTGAGCGCGACGAGCAGCGGCACCTGCATTTCCGCCAGCTGCAGCGTGAGGTAGAGGTTGCGCTCGAGGTTGGCGGCGTCGACGACGTTGACCACGAGGTCGGCTTCGCCCGAGAGAACGTAATCGCGGGCGATGCGCTCGTCGAGCGAGATGTCTTCGCCCACGACGTCGAGCGAATAGGTGCCGGGCAGGTCGACGACCTCGACCCGGGTATCCTCGAAGCGGTATTCACCGGTCTTCTTCTCGACGGTGACCCCGGGCCAGTTGCCCACGCGTTGCTTGGCGCCGGTGAGCGCGTTGAAGAGCGTGGTCTTGCCGCAGTTGGGGTTGCCGACGAGTGCGATGGTGCAGGAGTTCTTCATGGCAGCTTTTCCACCTCCACGGCGGCGGCTTCGCTCTTGCGCAGCGACAGGGAAAAGCCGCGGGTGCGGATCTCGAGCGGATCGCCCATGGGGGCGATGCGGGTGACGACGAGCTCGGCCCCGGGCGTGAGCCCCATCGCTAGGAGCTTGCGCCGGTAGGATTCGCCGCCGGCGGCATAGCCGGTGACACGGGCGCGCTCGCCCACGGCGAGGTCACGCAGCAGCATGGGCATCGCGCGCTACCTCGGAATATTCCTGGACCAGGATCTTGTGCGCCATGCCGCCGCCGAGCGCGAAGCGCGTCTCGCCGCGTTTGACGACGAATTTTCCCCCCTCGCGTTGCTGCAAGGTGATCTCGCAGCCGACGTTCAAGCCGAGTTCGGTGAGCCGGCGCGTGAGTTCGGCGCCGCCGTGCACTGCGGCGATGCGCAGGCGGCAGCCGAGGGGGGCCACCGGCAGGGGGAAGGCTTTGGGGGCGGAAAGTGCGGTCTCATGGGCCATGGCGAGACTCCGGGTGGCGATGGGCGAAGACGATCGGTTGGATTGCCTTGATTGATTATAGTTCTCATTTAATGGCGGAACAAAGTCTTTGCAAAATCTTTTCGTCGCGGGGCTGGGCCGGTTCAGAGCATGCCGAGCTGAGCGAGCGAGACGACGTGCCCGGAGGTGACGATGAAGTGGTCGAGCAGCCGCACGTCGACCAGCGCCAATGCCTCGCGCAGCGTACGGGTGATGGCCGCGTCGGCGCGGCTCGGCTCGGCGGCGCCGCTGGGGTGGTTGTGCGCGACGATGACGGCGCTCGCGTTGGCGTGGAGCGCCAGCTTGACGAGTTCGCGCGGGTGCACGGCCGTCTGGTCGACGGTGCCGCGAAAGAGTTCGTGGGCGGCGAGCAGGCGGTGGCGGTTGTCGAGCAGTAGCGCGTAGAAGACTTCGTGCTCCAGTCCGGCGAGCCGCAGGCGCAGCCAATCCTTGACGCTCTCGGGATCGGAGAGGAGGTCGGCCTCGCGGGCGGTTTCGGCCAGCGCCCGGCGGGCGAGCTCGAAGGCGGCCTGGAGCTGCGCGTATTTGGCCAGGCCCACGCCATGCACGGCGGCGAAGGCTTTGGGCTGGGCGGAGACGAGCGCGCGCACGCCACCGAAGTGTGTGAGTAGGTCGCGCGCGAGATCGACGGCGCTCTTGCCTCGCACGCCGACCCGGAGGAAAATCGCCAGGAGCTCGGCGTCCGAGAGGGCTGAGGCGCCGCGTTCGAGCAGTTTCTCGCGAGGGCGTTCCTGTTCTGGCCAGTCGGTGATGGGCATGGGGCGCCTGCGCAGCGAACGAGACGAGATGCATTTTCCATGAAGTGCGCCCCGGGCGCAACGGGGAAGAGGAGAGAAGATGGAGCGCAATGAAAGCGGGGCGCCGCCCTTTCTGTTCGGTCGGCGGATCGTGCTGGGCGTGACGGGGGGGGTGGCGGCCTACAAGGCGGCCGAACTCGTGCGCCGGCTCGTCAAGGCCGGAGCGCAGGTCGACGTGGTGCTCACGCCGGGCGGGGCGCA
>JAQUGB010000197.1 GCA_028684345.1 Tepidiphilus sp.
CGCACCGTGGCGCACCTCTGGCGTCAGGAGCAGCAGAATCAGAACGCGCAGGAAATCGCCAAGCGCGGCGCCGAGCTCTACGACAAGCTCGCCGGGTTCGTCGCCGACTTGCAGGCACTCGGGCAACGCCTGGAGCAGGCGCGCAGTGAGTACGACAAAGCGATGGGCAAGCTCGCCACCGGTAAGGGAAATCTGCTGCGCCGTGCCGAGTCGCTAAGGGAACTGGGGGTGAAACCGGGAAAGAATTTGCCGCTCGGTCTGCTTGGTGACGATCCCACGGGAGAGGATCCTTTGGCAGAGTCGGCAGGGAAATCCGAAACATGAAAAACCCCCGGCCGGAGCCGGGGGTGTAAGGGTTTTCTGATTGAACGATCAGTGCTCCGAAGCGGCCGTAGCGCCCAGGCCGGTTTCGGAACGTACCCGTTGGGCAGCATAGGCCGCCCGCTCTTTCTTCGCCTGCTCGCTCTGGTCGAGCACCGAGAAGAGCCAGGTGCCGATGAAGCCGACCAGCATGGAGAAGAGCGCCGGCGAGGTATAGGGGAACCAAGCCGAACCCTTCGCATTGCCGAGCACGTCTTCCCACACCGCGGGCGAGACGACGGTGAGCCCAACCGAGGCGATCAGGCCGAGGAAGCCGCCGGTCACCGCCCCGCGCGTGGTGCAGTCTTTCCACAGCACCGAGAGCAGCAGTACCGGGAAGTTGGCCGAAGCCGCGACCGCGAAGGCCAGCGACACCATGAAGGCGACGTTTTGTTTCTCGAAGGCGATGCCGAGCAACACGGCCACGACGCCCAGGCACAGCGTGGCGATGCGCGAGACGCGCAGCTCGGAGGCCGAATCCGCCTTGCCTTCCTTGAAGAGCGTGGCATAGAGGTCGTGCGACACGGCCGAGGCACCCGACAGCGTGAGACCCGCCACCACCGCGAGGATGGTCGCGAACGCCACCGCCGACATGAAGCCGAGGAAGACGTTGCCGCCCAGCGCGTTGGCCAGGTGGATTGCCGCCATGTTGCCGCCACCCTTGAGCGCGCCCTTGGCGTCGAGGAAGGTCGGATCGGTGAGCACGAAGATGATCGCGCCAAACCCGATGATGAAGGTGAGGATGTAGAAATAGCCGATCCAGGTGGTGGCCCACAGCACGGATTTGCGCGCTTGCTTGGCATCGGGCACGGTGAAGAAACGCATGAGGATGTGGGGCAGGCCGGCCGTGCCGAACATCAACGCCATGCCAAAGGAGATCGCCGAGATCGGATCCTTGATGAAGTTGCCCGGCCCCATGATCGAGTGCCCGACGTTCTTCGCCACCTCCATCACGTCCTTGCCCTGTTCGGCCGCCGTGGCGACCACCTTGGGATCATTGAGGGCGAGGTTGGTCTTGATCTCCACCGCTTTGGCGAACATCGCCTCCAGATTGAAGCCGAAGTGGAAGAGCACGGCGAAGGCCATGAAAGAAGCACCCGCGAGCAGGAGACACGCCTTGATGATCTGCACCCAGGTGGTGGCGGTCATCCCGCCGAAGAGCACGTAGACCATCATCAGCACGCCGACGATCACCACCGCCATCCAGTAGTCCAGACCGAAGAGCAGCTTGATGAGCTGACCGGCACCGACCATCTGCGCGATGAGATAGAAGGCGACCACCACCAACGTACCGGCAGCGGCGAAGGAGCGGATCGGCCCCTGCCGGAAACGGTAGCCGGCCACGTCGGCAAAGGTGAAGCGCCCGAGGTTGCGCAGCCGCTCGGCGAGCAGGAACATGATGATCGGCCAGCCGACGAGGAATCCGATCGAGTAGATCAGCCCGTCGTAGCCGTTGGCCATGATGGCCGCCGAGATGCCGAGGAAGGAGGCCGCCGACATGTAGTCGCCAGCGATCGCCAGTCCGTTCTGGAATCCGGTGATCCCGCCGCCGGCGGTGTAGAAGGCCGCTGCCGTTTTCGTGCGTCCCGCTGCCCATTTCGTGATCCACAGCGTCAGGCCGACGAAGGCCACGAACATGAGGATCGCGATCCAGTTCGTTTCCTGCTTGACGGTTTGCCCCAGGTCGCCGCCGGCCGCGAAGGCGACCCCCGTGATCGCGAGTAGCGCCAGTGCGCCGCCGAGTTTCGTCGCCATTCTCATTTGCGCACCTCTTTGAGAATCTCTTCGGTCAGCGCATCGAACTCGGTATTGGCCCGATGCACGTAGATGCCCGTGATGATGATGGCGAAGAGAATGACGCCGACGCCGATGGGGATGCCGAGGGTGGTGACGCCGGTGCCGATGGGCTGGGCGAGGAACTCCTTGTCGAAGGCGATCAGCGCGATGTAGCCGTAGTAGACGATCAGCATCAGGATCGTCAGGATCCAGCCGAATCGCCCGCGCGCCTGCACCAGGCGCTGGTACTTCGGATTCGCGCGAATCCGCTCGTAGATGTCGTTTTGCATGCTGCTCTTTTCCTTAAGCGTTTGCGGGAGTCTGCAGGCCATAGGCTAGGATGAAAGTCTTACAAAATGCTTACGTGTCATGTCCCGGACGATGCCAAAGTATTATTTTCATGAAACTTTCCAGTTTTTGACTTCGTCGAAACTTGCTTCGCTCGTTTTTCGCGTACCATCTTTTCATGGCTTCGATGGGTGTGACATGTCCCAGGGCTTTCTGGGGGATGCGGTGATTGAGGGTCAGAAGTCTCGCTGAGTCGTCGCTTCGAGCGCTTCGATCGACTCGCGCATCGTCTCACGACCCAAAAATGATGCACGATGTCGCGGATCGATGTAATCGTCCGGGACCTGACAATCATTTAACGACGAAGTCCTCAAAACGAAAGTGCTTTCCGCGTTATGCTTTGCAGCACTCGGTCGTTTTTCCAGAGGAGACAAAACCATGAACATGGCAGCTCGGATCGAACGAACCCCTTCGGCCTATCCCTATCCCTTGCTGATACGGCACATGCTCGAACGGGCGGTATCCGATCATCCTAACGCCCAGATCGTCTATGGCCAGACGTGCCGTACCTATCGTCAATTGCACGAACGGGTCGGGAGGTTGGCCAATGCGCTTGCCGGGCTGGGCGTGGAAGCGGGGAGCACCGTCGGCGTGATGGACTGGGATACGAACCGCTATCTCGAATGCTTTTACGCCGTACCGATGATGGGTGCGGTGTTGCACATGGTGAACGTGCGCCTCTCGCCGGAGCAGATCGTCTATACGA
>JAQUGB010000198.1 GCA_028684345.1 Tepidiphilus sp.
GCTGCGAGAGAGTCGATCGTCCATGCACACTCCGACAAAAACGAAGCCGGCCACGAAGGCGGCCGGCTTCCTCGAGATTCATGACGAAGCCCGCCGATCAGGCCGGCAGGATGCTCTCGCCCATCAGGTAGAGATCGACCGCGCGAGCCGCCTGGCGCCCTTCACGGATCGCCCAGACGATCAGCGATTGCCCCCGGCGCACGTCGCCGGCAGCGAACACCCCCGGCACGCTGGTCGCGTAGGCCCCTGGTCCTTCGGTAGGCGCAGCGGCATTGCCGCGCGCATCTTTTTCCACCCCGAAGGCTTCGAGCAGTGCCCCGAGCGGATGGGTGAAGCCCATGGCGAGCAAGACGAGATCGGCGGGGATCTCGAATTCCGAGCCCGGGATCTCTTTCATCTGTCCGCCACTCCAGTCGAGCCGCGCCAGCCGCAGCGCGCGCACGCGGCCACCGTCACCGATAAACGCCTTCGTGAGCACGGCGAACTCGCGCTTCACCTCGCCTTCGAGGTGCGAGGTCGAGGTGCGCAGCTTGTTCGGCCAGTACGGCCAGGTGAGCGCTTTGTCCTCCTGCTCGGGCGGACGCGGCATGAGCTCGAGCTGGGTCACCGACTTGGCGCCATGGCGAATCGCCGTCCCCACGCAGTCGGCGCCCGTGTCGCCGCCGCCGATCACCACCACGTGCTTGTCCTTGGCCGAGATCGGATTGGGCGCATCGCCCGCCACCTCACGGTTCTGCGGGATGAGGAACTGCAGCGCGAAGTAGACGCCTTCGAGCTCGCGCCCCGGCACCGGCAGGTCGCGCGGCACTTCCGAACCCGCGGCGAGCACCACCGCGTCGAACTCGCGGCGCAGCTCTTCGGCGGAGACGAAACTCTTGGCCGCATTCTGGATCGCAGGGGGGGTATCCGAGGCCCCGACGAGCACGCCGGTACGAAACCGCACGCCTTCGGCCTCCATCTGCGCCAGGCGCCGGTCGATGAGCCATTTCTCCAGCTTGAAGTCGGGAATGCCGTAGCGCAGCAGACCGCCGATGCGGTCGTTCTTCTCGAAGAGCGTCACCTCGTGCCCGGCGCGCGCCAGCTGCTGCGCCGCGGCCATCCCCGCCGGGCCGGAGCCGACCACCGCGACTTTCTTGCCGGTCTTGCGCTTGGGCGGATGCGGCAGCACCCAGCCGCGCTCCCAGGCAAGATCGATGAGGAAGCGCTCGATCGACTTGATGCCGACTGCATCGTCGTTGATGTTGAGCGTGCAGGCTGCCTCGCACGGTGCCGGACATACACGGCCGGTGAATTCGGGGAAATTGTTCGTCGCATCGAGCGCGTTCCAGCCTTCGCGCCAGCGCTTGCGATAGACGAGGTCGTTCCAGTCCGGGATGAGGTTATTCACCGGACAGCCGTTGTGGCAGAACGGGATGCCGCAGTCCATGCAGCGCGCGCCCTGGACCGTCGCCTCACCCTCCGAGAGGCGATGCACGAACTCCTTGTAATGCCGGATCCGCTCGGGAACCGGATCGTAGGCTTCCGCGACGCGGCGGTATTCGAGAAAACCTGTGGGTTTGCCCATTTCTTTGCAATCTCCAGAGAGAATCAGGCCATGCTGGCCGCACGCGCGGCAGCGAGTTCGCGCAGCGCCCGGCGATATTCATGAGGCATTACCTTGACGAACTTGGCGCGCCACAGGCTCCAGTGCGCCAGGATCTCCTTGGCGCGGCGACTGCCGGTGAGGCGCGCATGGCGCTCGATGAGCCCTTTGAGGATGAGCTCGTCGCCCATCGTCAGGTGGTCGATGCGCACGAAGCCGTGCGTCTCGAGTTCGGGGCCGAAGTCGGACTGCGCCCGCGCTTCCAGCTCCTCGGGCAGGGGCTCGAGCGCCACCTGCACCTGGTTGCATTTCTGCGCGAAATCTCCGTCGAGGTCGAGCACGTAGGCGATGCCGCCCGACATGCCCGCGGCGAAGTTGCGCCCCGTGCGCCCGAGCACCACCACCGTGCCGCCCGTCATGTATTCGCAGCCGTGGTCTCCCACGCCTTCGACGACGGCGACCGCACCCGAATTGCGCACGGCAAAGCGCTCGCCGGCCACACCGCTGAAGTAGGCTTCGCCCTCGATCGCCCCGTAGAGCACGGTGTTG
The DNA here is from genome assembly GCA_028684345.1 of Tepidiphilus sp. GTDB lineage: Bacteria > Pseudomonadota > Gammaproteobacteria > Burkholderiales > Rhodocyclaceae > Tepidiphilus. The sequence goes on from JAQUGB010000198.1 coordinate 2,132, forward strand.
CCGACGATGATGTTCTCCGGCGCCTCGCCGCGGAAGGCCGGATCTGGGCGCACGATGACGCGCCCGCCCGAAAGCCCCTTGCCGACGTAGTCGTTGGCCTGGCCGATCAGGTCGAACGTCACGCCGCGCACGAGAAAGGCGGCGAAGCTCTGCCCGGCCGTGCCGCGGAAGGTGAAGCGCACCGTATCGTTGGGCAGTCCCTCATGGCCGTAGCGCTCGGCGATGCGGCCGGAGAGCATCGCGCCCACCGTACGGTTGACGTTGCGGATCGGCACCTCGGCGTGCACCACCTTGCGCGATTCCAGCGCCGGCCTGGCGAGTTCGAGCAAGCGCAGATCGAGCGCCTTGTCGAGCCCGTGATCCTGCGTCTCGCAGTGACGCGTGGCCACCCCTTCCGGCGCTTCGATGCGCGCGAGCACCTTGCCGAAGTCCAGTCCCTTGGCCTTCCAGTGATCGACGGCCTCGCGCACGTCGAGCAGATCCACCCGACCGATGAGCTCGTCGAACTTGCGCACGCCGAGCTCGGCCATGAGGCGACGCACTTCCTCGGCCACGAAGAAGAAGTAGTTGATCACGTGCTCGGGCTGCCCGGAGAAACGCCGGCGCAGCTCGGGATCCTGCGTCGCCACACCCACCGGGCAGGTGTTGAGGTGACATTTGCGCATCATGATGCAGCCGGTGACCACCAGCGGTGCCGTGGCGAAGCCGAACTCGTCGGCACCGAGCAGCGCCCCGATCACCACGTCGCGCCCCGTCTTGATCTGACCGTCGACCTGCACCCGTACCCGGCCACGCAGACGGTTCATCACCAGCGTCTGCTGCGTCTCCGCCAGGCCCAGCTCCCAGGCCGAACCGGCGTGCTTGATCGAGGAGATGGGGGAAGCCCCCGTGCCTCCGTCGTGACCGGCGATCACGATGTGATCCGCCTTGGCCTTGGCCACGCCCGCGGCGACGGTACCCACCCCCACCTCGGCCACCAGTTTCACCGAGATCGAGGCCTTCGGGTTGGCGTTCTTCAGGTCGTGGATGAGCTGGGCCAGATCCTCGATCG
>JAQUGB010000029.1 GCA_028684345.1 Tepidiphilus sp.
GCAGGCCCTCGCCCGGCTGGATGCCGAAGTGCTGTGCGTGGCACCTGGGATGAGCCCGGATGCAGCGAAGCGGTATGCCACGCGGCGTTTGCGCATTGCCCTCGCGCCGGTCGATCTGCCGCCACTGCTTGAACACGCCGATCTGGCCGTGAGCTACGGCAACACAGGCTTCTCGACCCAGGCCTTGCTGGCGGGTGTGCCCTTGGCGATCCGGCCCCGGCATGTCGAGCAGGCACTTTTTGCCCATCGGGTGGAGGCACTGGGGGCAGGCAAGTTGCTCGGTGGCCGGATCGATACGGACAGCGTCACCGCGTCATTGCAAGAATTGCTCGGCAACCCGGCCTATCGGCAGGCCGCCCGCGCATTTCGCAGTCGCCACGCCGACTTCTCGCCCGGCCAGGCCATCGAACAAAGCCTGTTCCTCATCGAGCGCACGTTTCTCGATGGCTGGAACACTGACCGACCCCGGAAGTCCCCAGAACCCCAGGAGCGTCCCCCGGCATGCCTGTATTGAAGTCCCTCGTCCAACTCGCCCAGAGCGACCCACTGGCCTTCCATCCGCCGTTGATTCGTCTGCAGCAGGCGGCGCCCAATCCACAGGGACGGCGCGTGCTGTGGGCCATCCTGGCGCTGGTCGCCTTTCTCATCGTCTGGGCGCTCGTCGGGCGACTGGATATCGTGGCGGTGGCCGACGGCAAGCTCGTGCCCGCGAGCTACCTCAAGATCGTGCAGCCCGCTGAAGCTGGCATCGTCAAGGACATCCTGGTGCGCGAGGGCGAGACGGTGCGCGCCGGGCAGGTCCTCATGCGCATGGATGCCTTGATCACCGAAGCGGATCTTGCGGCCATCGCCACCGAACACGCGCGCAGGCGCCTGCAGCTGGCCCGCATCGACGCGGAGCTCGCAGGCACGCCCTTCCAGCTGGCCGTAGAGGCCCCGGCGGCGCTGGTGCGCGAGGCCGCTGCTCAGTACCAGGCCAACCGCGATGCCCTGGCCGCAGCATTAGCCGAGGAACGCAGCCGCCTGGTCAAGGCGCAGCAGGAACTGGCGGCTGCCCGCCAGCAGAAAGAGCGGCTGGAAGCCGTGCTGCCGCATTACCGCGAGCAGGACAATGCCTACGAGCAACTGGTCAAGGAGGGTTTCGCCGGAACCTTGATGGGCTCGGACAAGCGGCGCGAGCGCATCGAGAAGGAACAGGAACTGGCCACGCAAGGGTACTTGATTGCCTCTGCCCAGGCCAGCATCGACCAGTCACAGAAGAAACTCAAGCAGATCGAGGCCGACTATGTGCGGCAGTTGCACGCCGAGCGCCATGAGGCGCAGGCGCAGCTCGACAAGCTGACCCAAGAGCTGCAAAAGCAGCAGCACCGGCGCGAGCTGCTGGAGCTGAAGGCGCCGCAGGACGGCGTGATCAAGGATCTGGCCACGCACACCTCTGGCACCGTGGTGCAACCTGGCACTGTGCTTGCGAGCCTCGTGCCCCGCGAAGAGAAACTCAAGGCCGAGGTCTGGGTCTCCAACGAAGACATCGGCTTCGTGCGTACAGGTCAGCCGGTCAAGCTCAAGTTCGCCACCTATCCGTTCCAGAAATATGGCATGGGGCAAGGCATCGTCGAACACGTGAGTGCCGATGCCCAGAGCGAAGAAGAAGCGCGCGACAAGGGACTACAGGGCGTGGGGCAGCGCCCGCTGCGCTACAAGGCGCTGGTCGCGCTCGATTCGAATGCGCTGGAGGTGGATGGTGTGAAATACCCACTGTCAGTCGGTATGCACACCACGGCGGAGATCCTGCTGGGCGACCGCACGGTGGCGGAATACCTGCTGTCGCCCGTGAAAAAGGCCTGGCACGAGGCAGGCCGGGAGCGATGAAAATGTACGGGCGTTGGTTGGTAGCGGGACTGTTGAGTGGAATATGGGCTTTGCCGGTATGGGCGTTGGATTTCACCGAAGCTTTCCACTTGGCGAAAAACTACGACGCACAGGTGAAGATCGCCGCTTCGCGTGCCGCTCAGGACGAAGCAGGGGTGGATGTGGCGCGCTCCCGGCTGCTGCCGCAGGTGTCGGCGGCGGCGGCGCGTGGCAAGCAATATACACATACCAAATATTTGTCTGGACCCTATCCCTCTCGTTACGACGAACCGGATACGAAGAACTGGGCGCTGCAGGTGCGCCAGGGGCTTTATCGTCCGGCCGAATGGCGCAGCTGGGAGCGGGCGCAAAGTCTGGCGGAAGCGAGCGCGCGGGCATTGGATGCCGAAACCGCCACGCTACTCGCTCGGGTAGCCAAAGCGTATCTGGCATTGCTGGAAGCGAAATCTCAGCTGAAGGTGGCCGAGCAGGACGTGGCGCGCTATGCGGAGGCATTGCGCCAGGCACAGCGGGCCTTCGAGACAGGGCTGGGGACGCGCATCGAGATCGAGGAGGCGCAGGCCAGGCTGGATGCGGCGCAGGCGAACGTGGTCGATTGGCAGGGGCAGATCGAGACGGGACGCCAGGATATGGCGGCCTTGATCGGGCAGGAGGTTAATCCGGAGGATCTGATGCCATTTACCGAGGTGCGGGGTTTGGCACACGAGGTGTTACAGGAGCCGGCTACCGCCTGGGTGGAACGGATGGCATTGCATAATGCGGGATTGGCTTCTTTGAAGGCGCAGCTCGATGCGGCACAAAAGCAGGTGGCGGTGCAGAAGGCGGGACATCTGCCGACGGTGGATGCAGTGGCGAGCCGAACCTTGTCTCGCAGCGACAGCGTGACGACGATCGGCGAGGAGTATCTCACCACCAACGTGGCAGTGCAGGTGTCGATTCCACTGTATTCGGGCGGAGGAGTGAATGCCTCGGTGCGGGCGGCGCTGGCGGCGCAGGATGAAGCGCAGGCGCAATTCGACGGTCGGCGGCGCGAGTTGGTCACCGTCACGACGAATGCCTATTCTCGGGTGCGCTTCGGTTTGGAGCGGGTGACGGCGCTCGATCAGGCGATGCGTTCGGCGGAACAGGCGCTCGCGGCCACCCGCAAGGGAGTGCAGGTGGGGATGCGCAACAACGTGGATGTCCTCAACGCGGAGCAGGATCTGGCCAAGGTACAAATGCAGTGGGTGAGCGCGGCCTTCGAGCTTTTGGGTTCGATCGTGGAGTTATGGGCAGCCACCGGTGAGGTGGATCAGGCGCTGCAGCGGTTGGAAGCGGTGCAGCGGCAGGCAAGATGGGATCGCCTGGACGTAGCGGAAATGAAAGGAACGCCGCGGTGATTCGACCTCGTCGCCTCACTGCGCGCGTCCGCTGCCTCCCAGCAACACCGCCACCGCTTTCTTGCTTCCTGCGCGACGTGCCTCCGGCTGCTGCTTCGTCGTGGCAAGCACTGCGCCGGCCTTGGGCTCGTAGGGGCGGGAGAAGTCGAAACCGTCGGGCGCGCGTCCGCTGCGCTCGGTACGGCGGCGGGCGGGCTCGGCGCGCCGTTCGCGTGGCGGGGGCTCCAGGGTTTCGGCGGGGATGGGGCGCCCGAGTAGCTTCTCGATCGCCTGCAGCCGCTCTTCTTCGCTCGCATCGACGAGCGAGATCGCCAAGCCTTCGTGTCCGGCGCGGCCGGTGCGTCCGACGCGGTGCACGTAGTCTTCGGGGTTGGGGGGCAGGGCGTAGTTGATGACGAAGGGCAGTTCTTCGATGTCCAGCCCCCGGGCGGCGACGTCGGTGGCCACGAGCACGCGCAGCGTGCCATTTTTGAAGGCGTCGAGCACCTCGAAGCGCTGTTGCTGGGATTTGTCGCCGTGGATCGCCTCGGCCTGGATGCCGCGCCGCTGCAGGAGCGAGGCGAGCCGTCCGCAGGCGATTTTGGTGTCGACGAAGACGAGCGCCTGACCGGGATGGCGCTGCAGTAGCTCGACGAGCGCGTCGCGCTTGTGTGCGGCCTCGCAGCGCACGACGCGGTGCGTGATGGTCTCGCTCACCGTGTTGCGCCGCGCCACTTCGATCGTTTCCGGCTCGTGCAGCAGCTGTTGGGCGAGTTTCTTGATCTCGGGCGAGAAGGTGGCCGAGAAGAGCACAGTTTGACGTTCCCGCGGCAAGCGCTCCATGATGCGGCGGATGTCGGGCATGAAGCCCATGTCCAGCATCCGGTCGGCCTCGTCGAAGACGAGGAATTCGACCTGGTTGAGCTGGATGGTCTTCTGCTCGAGGTGATCGAGCAGCCGCCCCGGAGTGGCCACGACGATCTCCACGCCGCGGCGCAGTTCCTCGATCTGTGGCTTGATGTCCACGCCGCCATAGATCGCCGCGGCGCGCAGCGGCAGATATTTGCCGTATTGACGCACGGATTCATAGACCTGCAGCACGAGCTCGCGCGTGGGGGCGAGCACGAGCGCGCGCACGGGGTGGCGGGCAGGGCTCGCCGAGGTGTTGGCGTGGGGCGCCAGGCGCTGCAGCAGCGGTAGGGTGAATCCGGCAGTCTTGCCGGTGCCGGTCTGGGCGGCGCCGAGGAGGTCCTTGCCGGCGAGGATGCGCGGGATGGCTTGGGCCTGGATCGGCGTGGGTTCGGTGTAACCGAGGTCGTTGACGGCGGAAAGCAGTTCAGGCAGAAGCCCAAGCTCGGAGAAGGTCATCGGAGGTCGTGCGCTCCAGAAACGGAAGAAAATGGTGAAAGCAAGAAATTATACGCCGGCATCGGATGATCGGCAGCAGCGCGTTCAGGAGATCGCCCTGGCGAAGAGGGTGACTTCCTCACGGTCGTGGTAGAGCTGCTTGCAGCGCAGTTCGATGCCGTCGGCCCCGCGCGTGAGCCGCTGCAGCCGTTTGCGGGCGTCTTCCAAGGCTTCGAGGCGTTTTTTCATCGGGAGTTTCAGGTTGAAGAGGGCGTAACGGCACAGGCGCTGGGCGAACCAGCGGCCGACGAGTTCGGCGATGCGGCTGGGCTGCTCCACCATGTCGCACAGCAGCCAATCGACGCGACCGCGCGGGCGCCAGGTAAAGCCGTCCGCGCGCTGCCAGTCGACGAGCTCCGAGGCGAGGAGCCGCGCATCCAGCCGGCCGTTGTCGATCGCGCTCACCCGCAGACCTCGCTGCACCATTTGCCAAGTCCATCCACCGGGAGCGGCGCCCAGGTCCACCGCCTTCATGCCGGGGCGCAGCCAGCGGGTGCGCTCGTCTTCGTCGAGCAGGACGAGAAGCGCTTCGGCGAGTTTGAGCGCGGAGCGGCTGGGCGCTGCCGCTGGCAGGCGCAGCCGCGGGATCCCGTTCTCCCAGGGGGAGAGGAGCCTGGAGGGGGCGCTGCCCAAAAAGGCTTCGCGCGAGGAGGGAAAGAAAACGACGAGGGTTTCGCGGGCGCGCTCGGCGAATTTGCCGGCATCGGCGAGCGCCGCCTCGAGGTGCGGCCGCAGTCGGCGGGAGAAACCGGAGAGGGGGCGGCCTTCGTCGCTGTCGGGAAAGGCAAGACGCAGGGCAGAGAAACGCGTGCGGGGGTGGTGGTGCTCGATGTTCTCGACCAGGGGGCGCACGCGATCGCGTTCGGGCAGCGCCAGCCGGTCGAACCAGGGCATGCACTCGCGGGCGAACACGAGCTCGCGCCAGGAGGGCAGGGGAAGGTCGTCCGGCAACGGGGCGTGGGCATCCAGCAGCACGTAGCCGCTGCGCACCTGCATGGTGACTTCAGCGGGAATGCCGTGGGTCTCGGCCCAGCGGCGCAGCTCGACGGCGACTTCGGGCTCGAAACCTGGGCGGGTGAGGGCGATCAGCCCTTGCGGCGGGGAATGCATGGCGTACACTACGGACGAAACGGCAATGATACCGCGGTGCGCTGGCAGCGGCGCGCTTTTCGACGAAGGAGAGAACGGTAATGGAGTATCGCACGCTGGGAGAGGGCGCCTTGCAGGTGTCGGCGATCTGCATGGGGACGATGACCTTCGGGGAGCAGAACGACGAGGCGCAGGCGCACGCGCTGCTCGATCGCGCCTGGGAGGCCGGGGTCAATTTCTACGACACGGCGGAGATGTATCCCGTGCCGGCGCGCGCCGAAACCTACGGTGCGACGGAGCGCATTCTCGGCACCTGGCTCAAGCGCAAGCCGCGCGATCGGGTGATCCTGGCCACCAAGGCTGCTGGCCCGGCACGCAGTTTGAATTGGATTCGCGGCGGTCCCAGCGGGTTCGACGAGCGCAATCTGCGCGAGGCGATCGAAGGCAGCCTGCGGCGCTTGCAGACCGATTACGTCGATCTCTATCAGCTGCACTGGCCGGACCGCAACCAGCCGATGTTCGGGGACTGGCGGTTCGATCCGGACAAGGAGCGGCCGACGGTGCCGATCCTCGCCCAGCTCGAAGCGCTCGCCAAGCTGGTCGAGGAGGGGAAGATCCGCTATGTCGGCGTCTCGAACGAACATTCCTGGGGTGTGATGCAGTTCGTGCGCCTGGCCGAAGAGCATGGCTTGCCGCGCATCGTCTCGATCCAGAACGCCTATCATCTGATGAACCGCACCTTCGAGTATGGTCTGGAGGAAGTCTGCTTCCGCGAACGGGTGGGACTGCTCGCCTATTCGCCGCTCGCCTTTGGCCTCTTGAGCGGCAAATACCTTGCCGATCCTCAGGCCGAGGGGCGCCTGACGCGCTTTGCCAACTTCGGACAGCGCTACGCCAAGCCCAATGTCCAACCGGCGGTCGAGACCTACGCGCAGCTTGCGCGCGAGCTGGGAGTGAGCCCGGCCACGCTCGCGCTGGGCTGGGTCTACCATCGCCGCTGCGTGACGAGCACCATCATCGGGGCCACCCGCCCCGAGCAGCTGGAGGAAAACCTCCGGGCCTGGGATTGGCGCCCGAGCCCGGAGGTGCTCGCGCGCATCGACGAAATCCACCTTCGCTACACGAACCCGGCGCCTTGAACGGGGCCGGAGGATGCTGCCGCGCTGAAGGGGCGTTCCCGCCCGGGGGTCATCGCCCCGGTGCAGCCGGTGCCGGCGTGGCGGGTACGGACGGTCCGGGAACGTTCTCCGCTTTGGGGATGATGGGCTGTGAGCGTTTGAGCGGCTCGGTGGGGGCGAACACCGGTGGTACTTCGCGCAGGTTGTTCTGCAGCATGTAGTCGTTCATTTCGCGCCAGCCCTCGAAGATCGCCGCTTTCGAGGCGTTGGGATTGAGGGCGTAACAGTCTTCGAGCGAACGCCCGGCGTGCCGGCACGCGGCGCCGATCGCCTTGGCCTCGGCCTCTGCCTTCTTGGCGTCGTTCAGGCCGATGGCGTCGTAGAAGGCGTCGCAGCCCGCCAGCGATGCGGCCAGAAGGAGCAGCAAGGGCAGGGATCGGCGGGGCATCGGGTCTTCCTTGCGGGAGCAGGTGAAGGCGTTAACGGCATGGCCGCGGAAAACTTTATGCCGGGGCGGCCTCGCGCGCGAGAGTATGGATTTTTTTTGGCGAGCTGGCTATAATTCTATGCTTCAGGAGAGGTACCGAAGCGGTCATAACGGCGCCGACTCGAAATCGGATGGCCGGGTAAAACCGGCACGCGGGTTCGAATCCCGCCCTCTCCGCCAGGTTTCATTGGCAATGCCGCAAGGCGTGCGGAACCGGTTTACAGTGAATGGTTTTTTTGCTACCATGCGCGCTCTTCTGCTGCGGGGGTATAGCTCAGTTGGTAGAGCGCTTGCATGGCATGCAAGAGGTCAGCGGTTCGACTCCGCTTACCTCCACCAGAGAAACGGTTTTGCGGGTCCCCATCGTCTAGAGGCCTAGGACACCGCCCTTTCACGGCGGTAACCGGGGTTCGAATCCCCGTGGGGACGCCAGGGTTTACAAGTGCGGAGTGGTAGTTCAGTCGGTTAGAATACCGGCCTGTCACGCCGGGGGTCGCGGGTTCGAGTCCCGTCCACTCCGCCAGGATTGCTGCAGGTGCTTCGTCGGGGGTGTAGCTCAGTTGGTAGAGCGCTTGCATGGCATGCAAGAGGTCAGCGGTTCGATTCCGCTCACCTCCACCAGTTGAGGGTCAAGACGGGTCCCCATCGTCTAGAGGCCTAGGACACCGCCCTTGCACGGCGGTAACCGGGGTTCGATTCCCCGTGGGGACGCCAGGGTTTACAAGTGCGGAGTGGTAGTTCAGTTGGTTAGAATACCGGCCTGTCACGCCGGGGGTCGCGGGTTCGAGTCCCGTCCACTCCGCCAGTTCTTGCAAAAAGCGGGCTTCGTGCCCGCTTTTTGCGTCTACGTGACGAAGCGACACGGCAAACGTCTCATGACGGCGAGAAAAGGCCACCGTTGGAGCGGCTCGCGGATGCTTGCGCGCATCCGCGCGGCGATTTATGCTGCCAGGCATGATCGGCGCAAACCGCCGTGGCTTGGAGTGGGGGACGGACGATGGGCGAGACGGGCGGTGCCGCATGGGCATCCGGCGGGGGATTCCTGATCTTTCACGGCAACCGGCTCGAGAACCTGCGCCGGCTGGCGGTGGCCTGGCTGGGGCGGGAGCCGCTGCCGCCGCTCGTGCCGGAGTGTTTCCTCGTGCAGGGCAACGCCATGGCGCAGTGGCTGCGGCTCGCGCTGGCTGCGGGGGCAAACGAAGGGGGCTGCGGCGTGGCGGCGGCGCTGGAGTTTTCCCTGCCCTCGACGTTCCTGTGGCGCTGTTATCGGGCCGTGCTGGGGGCGGAGGCGGTGCCGGAGCGCTCGCCCTTCGATCTCCCCTTGCTGCGTTGGCGCCTGCTGCGCTTGCTCGGAGGTTTACCGAAGGATCCGGTCTATGAGCCACTGCGCCGTTTCCTCGCGGAAGAAACGCAGGCCAAGGGGGGCGCGCCGGGCGAAAAGCTGCGGCGGCGGGTGAGCGAGGAGCGGGCGCTGCGCAAGCGCGATCAGCTGGCGGCGCGCATCGCCGAGCTGTTCGATCAGTATCAGGTCTATCGCGCCGACTGGCTGCAGGACTGGGGCGCGGGTCGGGACGTGCTGCGCAACGCGCACGGCATGGAATCGCCGCTCGAGGAGGGGCAGCGTTGGCAGGCGGCGCTGTGGCGCCTGTTGTGTGCCGATGTGGCGCGTACCGAGCCGGGCGCCGAGCGCACGGCGCGATCGAGCGTGCATTCGGCCTTCCTCGAAGCGGTCGGAACCTGGCAAGGTCCGCCTCCGCCGGGACTGCCACGGCGGCTCGTCGTCTTCGGGATTTCGAGCCTGCCGCAGCAGTGGGTGGAGGCCTTGGCGGCGCTCGGGCGCTGGATTCCGGTGCTGCTCTTCGTGCATAACCCTTGCCGTTACCATTGGGCCGACGTGGTCGATGGGCGCGAGCTATTGCGGCAGCAGGAGAAATGGCGTCGGCGCCGGCAGCGGCGTGAGGGGCAGCCGGATTTCATCCCGGAAGCGGAACTCCATCGCCATGGTCATCCCTTGCTTGCGGCCTGGGGCAAGCAGGGAAGGGATTTCATCGCCCTGCTCGACGAGTTCGACGAGGAGGCGGTGCGCCAGCGCTACGCGGGGAAGGTGGAAGGAAACGGCGGACGGCTCGACTGGTTCGAGGCGCCCGAAGCGACGAACACTTTACTGCAGCAACTGCAGGAAGACATCCTCGAATTGCGTCCCCTTGCCGAGACGCGGGAACGATGGCCGGGCGTGGATCTCGATCACGACCGTTCCCTCGTCTTTCACGTGGCGCACGGCCCGCAGCGGGAAGTGGAGGTGCTGCACGATCAGCTGCGCGCGGCCTTCGACGAGGATCCGACCCTGCGCCCCGACGAGGTGATCGTCATGGTGCCGGACATCGAGGTCTATGCGCCACATATCGAGGCGGTGTTCGGTGCGATAGAACCCGAGGATCCGCGCCACATCCCGTTTTCGCTCGCCGATCAGGGGCTGCGTGCGCGCGACCCGCTGCTGCAGGGGCTGGAGCTCCTGCTCGATCTGCCGCAGGGGCGGGCACGGGTCGGGGAGGTGCTCGATCTCCTGGACGTGCCGGCAGTGCGCCGGCGATTCGGGATCGACGACGAGGCGCTGCCGCGTCTGCGTTCCTGGGTCGAGGGGGCGCAGATCCGCTGGGGGTTGAATGGGGATCATCGGCGCGACCTGGGCTTGGGCGAGCAGGGGGGAGGGGAGTGGCTCGAGCAGAATTCCTGGCGATTCGGTCTCGAGCGCATGCTCTACGGCTATGCGGCGGGTGATGCGCCGGCCTGGAGGGGGGTCGAACCTTTCGACGAGGTCGGGGGGCTGGAGGCGGGCCTCGTCGGTCCGCTGGCGGATGTGCTCGAGGCGTTGGAGACGGCGCGTCGTCAGCTGCGCGAGCCGCTCACGCCCTCCGAGTGGGGCGAGCGGCTGCAGGCGCTGCTCGCACGCTTTTTTGCCGCCGGGGACGACGAGGAAACCGTCACCCTGATGCGGCTGGAGACCGCCCTGCAGGACTGGGTGGAAGCGTGCGCCGCGGCGGGGCTCGAGGAGCGTTTGCCGCTGGCGGTGGTGCGCGAACCATGGCTGGAGCGTTTGGAGGAACAGGGCCTGTCGCAGCGTTTCTTTGCCGGGCGGGTGATCTTTGCCACCCTCATGCCGATGCGGGCGATCCCGTTTCGGCACGTCTATCTGCTGGGGATGAACGACGGCGATTATCCGCGCGCGCGTGTGCCTTCCGATTTTGACCTCATGGCGGGAAATTATCGTCCGGGGGACCGCTCACGGCGCGAGGACGATCGTTATCTCTTCCTGGAAGCGCTCCTGTCGGCACGTGAGCGCTTTTACGTTTCCTGGGTGGGGCACCGCATCACCGACAATGCGCCGCAACCGCCCTCGGTGCTGGTGGCCCAGCTGCGCGAGCACCTGGCGGCGGGCTGGACGGGGCATCGGGCGGGAAAGAAGGAGCCTGTGCAAGGGGAGGATTTGCTGGCGGCGCTCACGACCGAGCATCGGCTTCAGCCTTTCAGCCCGGCCTATTTCCCGGCCGAATCGGCGCAGTGGGCGCTCTTCACCTATGCCCGCGAATGGCGTGCGCGACGCGAGGCAGAGCCCCGTGTTCCTGCCGGGCCGTTACAACCGCCCGTGCTCGAGGAGCCGCTGCGGGTGCGGGAGCTCGCGCAGTTCCTGCGCCATCCGGTACGGTCCTTCCTGCGCGATCGACTCGGTGTCTTCCTCGAACTGGAGGATCCGGGCAGCGAGGAGGCCGAGCCGTTCGCGCTCGATGGTTTGACCCTGTGGAGCCTGCGCCAGGAAGTGATCGACGCGCAGCGGGTGGCCCTGCGGCAGGGACGGAATGTGGCCGCGGTGCGAAGGGCTGCGATCGGCCGCATCCGTCGGCGCGGCGTGCTGCCTGCCGGGGAGATGGGAACGCTGTGGGCGGCGGAACTCGAGGAGGGGATGGACGAGCTCTTCGCGCGCTATCAGGAAGCGCTGACGCCTTGGCCGCTGGAGCACGCAGGCGGCGAGGAGGTGCGCTTTGCCGCCGACGGCCTGGAGCTCGCCGACTGGCTGGGAGAATGGCGCCGCAACGGTGAGGGCGAACGGGCGCGAGTACTGATCTCGCCGAGCGAGCTCGTGAAAGACGGCAAATACCGCCCGGATCGACTGGCGGGCTACTGGGTACAGCATCTGGCGGCCAATGCCGGGACTGGGCCGACGTGGACGGTGGTCTTGAGTCGCGTGGGGGACTACACCTTTGCCCCGCTTGGGGTCGCGGCGGCCGAACCGCTCGCGGCGCTGCTGCGCGCCTGGGCCGAGGGCATGCGCCGGCCGCTGCCCTTCGCGTTCCAGACGGCGCTGGCGTGGTGGAAAGCGTGGTGTAAAGCGCCGAACAAAGGCGAGGAAGAGGCGTGGGAGGCGGCGCGCAAGGCGTACGAAGGCAACGGGTGGACGGACGGCGAGCGCGACCAGGACCCCTACCTGGCGCGTGCCTGGCCGAGGTTTGCCGACTTGCGCGCGAGCGGCGAGTTCGCGCACTGGGCCGAGGTGCTGCTCGGGCCTTTGCTGCAGTACATGGAGGCCACCAAGGAAGGGAAAAAAGGAGCGCAGGCGTGACGGAAGAGGCGAATGAGGTAGATCTGCTGCGTTTTCCCCTGTGGGGCAGCCGCCTGATCGAGGCAAGCGCCGGTACCGGCAAGACGTATACCATCGCCGCGCTCTGCGTGCGCCTGGTGCTGGGGCATGGCGGAGCGGAGGCGTTTTGCCGTCCACTCACCCCGCCCGAGATTCTGGTGGTGACCTTCACCGAGGCGGCCACCAAGGAGCTGCGTGAGCGTATCCGCCGGCGCCTGAGCGAGGCGGCGCGCTGGTTCGGCCATCCGGTCGGAGAGAAAGCTCCGGAATGGGTGGATGATTTTCTGCGCGAATTGCGCGCTCACTATGCGGAAAATGAGTGGCCGGGGTGCGAGCGCCGGCTGCAGGCGGCGGCGGAGTGGATGGACGAAGCGGCGGTCTCCACCATCCACGGCTGGTGCCATCGCATGCTGCGCGAGCACGCTTTCGACAGCGGCAGCCTCTTTAGCGAGACGCTGGAGACGGAGCCCGACGACCTGAAGCTCGAGGCGGTGCGCGACTACTGGCGGGAGTTCTTCACGCCGTTGCCGGCCGAATCGCTGGCGCTGCTGCGCGGCTGGTTCAAGGACGCCTTCACTCCGGAGAAATTCCAAGGGGCTTTGGCGCGGCTGCTGCCCCTCGCCGATGAACTGGAAGAAGGGCCTGAGCCGGCGGAGGTGGCAGAAGAAGTCCGGCGGCGATGGGGCGAAGTGAAGGCACCGTGGGGGAAATGGGTGCCCGAGTTGAAGGCCCTCTTCGAGGAGGCGCGCAATCGCAAGGAGATCGACGGACGGAAATTGCGCGCCGACTTTGTGCAGGGCTGGCTGGCGGCGTTGGAACAGTGGCGCGACGACCCGTTGGCGGAGGCGCCGAAGTTGTCCGATTCGGCACGGGATCGCCTGACCCGCTCGGGTTTGGACGAGGCGTGGAAGAGCGGCAAGGCGCCGAGGCACGAGGCGATCGACGCGCTGGAAAACCTGCGCTCACGGCTCGAACGGTGGCGCGCGCAGGGCAAGGCGAGCATTCTTGCGCATGCGGCGCGCTGGGTGGCGCGGCGCTTTGCCCTGCTGCAGCGGCGGCGGGCGCAGCTGGGCTTCGACGATCTGCTCACCCGGCTCGACGAGGCGCTGCACGGGCCCAACGGCGAGCGGCTCGCCGCGCGCATCCGGCAATCCTTTCCGGTGGCGCTCATCGATGAGTTCCAGGACACCGACCCGGTGCAGTACCGCATCTTCGAGGCGGTCTATGCGCCGCAGAACGACGACCCCGCCACCGCCCTCATCCTCATCGGCGATCCGAAGCAGGCGATCTACGCCTTTCGCGGCGCCGACATCTACACCTATCTCGAAGCGCGCCGGGCCTGCGGCGAGCGGCGCTACACCCTACGGCGCAATTTTCGCTCGACTCCGGCCATGGTGGAGGCGG
>JAQUGB010000199.1 GCA_028684345.1 Tepidiphilus sp.
GCGCTCGCCTTCGGCGCGCTCACGGCCGTGTATCTCGACCGCTCGCGCACCCTGATGGAGCGGCGCATCGAGACGCAGCTGCAGCGCGTCGGCCGCATGCTGCAGGAAGAAAACCTGCCGCTCAACGCGGTGGCCACCCCTGGCCTCATGTCCGACCTGATCGGCCTCGAATACCAGGGCGGATTCGTCTTGGGCGGCAACGGCCGGGTGATCGTCGCGAGCGACCCGTTTCTCCTGGGGAAGAAAGCCGAAGAAGTGCCGGGATTCGATCCTTCCTGGCTGAACGATGCCGCTCGCCCTCCGATCGAAGCGTCCTTCACGTCCGAGCGGCTCACTGCCGTCCTACGTCTGCGAGGGCCGCAAACCCCCATTCCCCTCTATACGGTGGTGCTCGATTTCGACACCGCCGAGTTGCGTGCCGCCAAACGCGAGGTGATCACATGGGGGGCGGCGTTGTCTCTGGCCTTCCTCCTCTTCACGTCGTTTGCCATCGTCTTCGTCGCGCACCGTCTCATCACGCGCCGGGTACAGCGCACCCTCAGGGCGCTCGCGCAGATCGAGGAAGGTGCGCTGGAGACGCGCATCCCGATCACCTACGCCGACGAATTGGGCGACTTGCAGCAGGGCATCAATTCGATGACGGAAAAGCTCGCCGCCACCATCGCCGAACAGAAGCAGGCGCAGGCGCGTATCCGCCAGCTCGCTTTCTATGACCAGCTCACCGGCTTGCCGAACCGAGTAGCCATTCTCGAATACCTCCGGGAGGTTCTGAGCAACGATGGCGGAAGTCATGGGGCGCTGCTGCTCTTCGATCTCGACGACTTCAAAACGCTCAACGAGACCTTGGGCCACGAAGCCGGCGACGAGCTGTTGCGCGAGGTGGCCGAGCGTTTGCGCGATGGATTGGGAGGCGAAGCGCAAGTCGCGCGTGCCGGTGGCGATGAGTTCCTCGTCGTCCTTACCGGGCTCGACGAGGATGAAGCCGAGGCCAGAGACCGCATCGAGGCGCTCTTCGAACGCTTGCGCACCTTGCTCGTTCAACCCTGTCGCATCGGACACGCGCAGATGCGCACCACCGCCAGCTGCGGCGCCGCCCTGTTTTACGGGGCGCAGGTCGGGCTCGACGAGCTCCTCAAGCGCGCCGAACTGGCGATGTACCACGCAAAGGCCAGCGGCCGTAACCGCTTGTGTTTCTTCGATGAAGAGATGGCGCGCGCCGTGCGTCACCGCGCCGAGCTCGAGCGGGATCTGGAGCAGGCGATCGAGGCCGGCCAGTTCGTCCTGTATTACCAGCTGCAGGTGCGTGGCCCCCATCAGGCCGTGGGCGCCGAGGCGCTCATCCGTTGGCCGCATCCCGAGCGCGGCATGATCTCGCCGGCCGAGTTCATTCCGCTCGCCGAGGAAACCGGCCTCATCGTCCCTCTCGGGCGCTGGGTGCTGGAGACGGCCTGCCGGCAGCTGGTTTCTTGGGCAAGCACGCCGGAGACGGCCCAGCTGACCCTCTCGGTCAACGTCAGCGCCCGCCAGATCTATCAGCCGGATTTCGTCGATCAGGTGCTGGAGGTGGTCGAAAAGAGCGGTGCGGATCCGCGCCGCCTCAAACTGGAGCTCACCGAGAGCACCTTGGCCTCCGACATTGCTGGCGTCATCGAGAAGATGCGTCTTCTCAAACAGAAAGGCATTGGCTTCGCCCTGGACGACTTCGGCACGGGGTATTCCTCGCTCACCTACCTCAAGCGCCTGCCGCTCGACGAGTTGAAGATCGATCAGTCCTTCGTGCGCGACGTGCTCACCGACTCCAACGATGCGGCCATCGCACGCACCATCGTGGCGCTCGCCCACAGCCTGGGGCTGGAGGTGATCGCCGAGGGGGTGGAGACGCCCGAGCAATGGAAGTTCCTGGCCGAGCTAGGATGCCCCGCCTACCAGGGTTATTATTTCGCGCGACCCGTGCCGATCGAGCGTTTCGAGGAGACCTTGCGCGGGTTCCTTCTCGTCCAGAGGGAAATTGGACTACCGACGGATTCGGGGCGCTAAGCGTCGCTGTGGCGGTAGGTGACGATCTGGTAAGGGTATTCGTCGTCAGGATCCGCCTCGGGGCGTTCGCGGCCGACTTCGACGAAGCGCCTCCGGTCCCATTCAGGGAAGAACGCATCCCCCTGAGGCTCGGCGTCCACTTCTGTGATTACCAGGCGATCGGCAAACGGCAGGGTCTGGCGATAGAGCTGCGCGCCGCCGATCACGAAGACGACCGGCTCATCGGCGAGTGCCACGCGCGCGGCATCCAGCGACGGATAGACCTCGGCGCCCGGAGCCGTGAAAGAGGGATCGCGGCTCACCACCACGTTGCGGCGATCGGGCAGGGGGCGACCGAGCGATTCCCAGGTCTTGCGCCCCATGAGCACCGCGTGCCCGGTGGTAAGCCGGCGGAAGTGCCGCAAGTCGGATTTCAGCCGCCACGGCAGCGCCCCGCCACGGCCGATCACCCCGTTTTGCGCCACGGCGGCGACGATCACCCACTCGCTCATACCGCCACCGGAGCGGGGATGTGGGGGTGCGGATCGTAGCCTTCCAGCGTGAAATCCTCGTAGCGGAAGGCAAAGAGATCGGTCACCGCCGGGTTGAGCTTCACCTTGGGCAATGGCCTTGGTTCGCGACCGAGCTGCAGCCGGGCCTGCTCGAGGTGGTTGAGGTAGAGATGGCAATCTCCCCCCGTCCAGATGAACTCGTGCGCCTCATAGCCGCAGACCTGGGCCACCATCAGGGTGAGCAGCGCATAGGAGGCGATGTTGAACGGCACGCCGAGAAAGACGTCGGCGCTGCGCTGATAGAGTTGGCAGGAGAGCCTGCCCTCGGCAACGTAGAATTGAAAGAGCGCATGGCACGGCGGCAGCGCCATCTCGTCCACCTCGGCCGGATTCCAGGCCACGACCAGGTGGCGACGCGAGTCCGGGTTCGTCTTCAGCCCCTCGACGAGGCGGGCGATCTGGTCGATGCGACGCCCGTCCGGCGCCTCCCAGCGCCGCCATTGCTTGCCGTAGATCGGTCCGAGCTCACCGCGCTCGTCGGCCCACTCGTCCCAGATCGTCACCCCGTGCTCGTGCAGGTAGGCGAGGTTGGTGTC
>JAQUGB010000030.1 GCA_028684345.1 Tepidiphilus sp.
GTATCGAGGCACAAAAACGCAACACCGCTTCGAGCGCGGCAATGCTCGCATCGAAGGCGCCGACGAAAAATCCGGTGGGAAAGACGAGCACCAGCAGCGCGAGCGGAGTGACCACCCAGCTCACCCAGGGAATGGCGACCAGATTGGCCAGTGTGCCGAGTGCGGCGACGTTGCCGAACCAGCCGAGCACTACGGGCGCCAAAAGTAAGGTCATGCGCCATTGCAGCAAGACGAGGTCGCGGCCCGAGGCGAGCAGGGAGCGGTACCACGGTGGGGAGTCTTCCAGGCTTGCCGACTCGGGCGCGAGCGGGTCCTGCGTCGAGGGCGAGCCTTGGACGATGATCGCGCCCATGGCGAGGAAAGAGAGCCAAAAGCCGGGCGCGCCCACCGCCCAGGGATCGAAGACGAGCACCGCCCACAGGCTCAGCATCAACACCGACCAGGAAGAGACGAAACGTCCGCTGGCGAAGGCCAGCGCTGCCGCCATCAGCATCGTCACCGTGCGCTGCGTGGGTATTCCCAGACCGGAGAGCGCCGCATAGGCGAGCGCCGCGAGCACGCCGGCGATCAACCCTACTTGCCGTGCCGGCAAGCGAAGCAGACGGGCGGGATCGCGTCGCCACAGCGCTGCCGCGATGCCGCCCGCGAGCAGCGCCACCAGCGTTACGTGGAGCCCCGAGATGCTGACCAGGTGCGCCGTGCCGGTGGCGGCGATCGTTTGCCAGGTGTCATCGTCGAAACCGCCCCGCTCGCCGATCGCCAGCGCACCCAGCCAATCGCCGTGGCGCGCCCCCGTGCGTTGCAACCGTTGCCGTGCCGCCTCGCGCCAGCGCTCGAGCAGCACCCGCGGGGTCCAGACGGTGCCGGGCATGGCCGTGGGCGGTGCCGTCACGCGCCCCGTGGCGCCGATGCCGCGGGAAAACCAGAAGAACTCACGATCGAACACGCCCGCATCGGCGAGTCCGTGCGGCGGGCGCAGCTCGACCTGCAGCCGCCAGCGCGAACCGGGCTGCCACGCGGCATCGGGAAACGCAACGTCTTTGCGCGTCGGCACGAGCAGCCATAGGACGGAAGGCACCCCCGCCGGTGCGCGCTCGACGGCAAAGGCGAAGGAACGGCCGAAGCTCTGCTCCACCCCCAGGGCGCGCACGTAGCCCTCGACTGCGAGCTCACGCTCGGCGAGCGCCTCCGGCAGGCGGTCGGCCAGGCGTACCGCGCTGCGCCAGCCGCTCGAGGAGAGGGCGAGCAGGAAGGCGGCAAGCAGAATCAGCCCGTGCGCGCGCAGATCCGGCGCGTCGGGCGCTTCGCGCCAGCGCCGCCACCCCAGGACGAAGGCGAGCGCTCCGGCAAGGAACAGGGCCGAGAACGTCCCCCGGTCCGGCAGCGCCGGCAAAAGGTGCAGCGCGACGCAACCGAGCAGCCAGCCGGGGGCGAGCGTGGCGATCACGGCTGACCATCCCGCCGGCGGTCAATGCAGGTAGCGTGGACCCGACGGCGTGTGGTTGAGATCGTCGCTCTCGTTTGCCTCCTGGGCGGGCAGCTCGGCGTGTACCAATTCACCCTCGGTATTGGGAAAGAGCGGAGCGCCGCAGTCGTCGCAGAATTCGAGCGGCAGGGTGCGGCGCAAGGTCACGATGTCGTGGATGCCGACCGCCTTGAGGGTCTCCTGGATCTGCCGCTCCGCTTCGGCTTCGGTTTCTTCGGCGCCGAGCAGAGGCCAAGGAATGCCGTGCACCACCTGGCCGCCATGCTTGAGCGCGAGTCCGATGCGGTATTCGAATTCACCCTGGCTTTCGCAGGGTGCGACCACGGCGCGCAGATGGCTCGCGGCAATATTGGCTTCGGCGGCAAGAAAAGCGATCGCGGCATGGATCGCGAAGGGGCGGGCATCGCGGTTTGCCTTGCGCGATGCGGTGAAGTACGCGTCGGGCAATTCCGGTTCGGTGCCGCAGCCGGGCATGAGCTGGGCGAGCACCGGCCCGGCCTGTTTGCGCCATTGGGCAAACGCGAAATCCCTGTCTCCCTCTGCTTCCTGCCAGGTGAAGATGGGGTTTTCCTTGGGCACCGCAGCGGCCACCAAGACGTAGCGGATGTCGGAAAGAAAGACGGCCGACTCGGGCAGTGCATCGCGATCGACGGCATGATCGCGCTCGGCGAGCGCATCCTTGCCAGCAGCCAGCAGCCAACGCCGTGTGGCGACGAATCCCTCGGGCAGTTGGTCCGGGCTGAAGAGATAGTCGAAGATCGCGAATTTCACCCCGGCGGCGAAGACGTGCGCCCCCAGGTGTACCCGAAGGTTCTCGCGAACGGCCTGGGGAATCGGGCGGGCCGGGATCTGGAACCGAGACCAGGCAAGTACGGGAGCGGCTACCAGCACCAGGTCATGGCTCTTGTCGAAATCGGCCAGTGTCTCGGCCTCCGAGTCGAGCACGTCGCTCAGCTCCTCATAGGCCTGCAGCTCGCTCTGGTAGAGATGATCGAGCGCGCGCTCGATCGCGGCTTCGTCTCCGGCTTCGAGCAGGGCGCGGACCGTCTCGCTGAGAAGACGTTCCCAATAGCGATCCTCGATGCGGCTGCCCGACTGGGCCAGCCCCTTGGCGAGCCAGCACAGGCGCTCGGCATCGCGCGGCAGGCCGCTCGGGCGGGGAATGCGGGTTTTCTTCTTCATGGCGTTGCTCCAAAAAACCCGTCTCACAGATCGGCGTATTTTTGCATCTTTTGCAGGTGCTGCATGATCACGGCGGCGATCTCCTCGATCGATTTGGTCGTGGAGTCGATCCAGGGGATGCCCTCGCGGCGCATCAGCGCCAAGGCTTCTTCCACTTCCTTGCGGCAGTTCTCCAGTGACGCATAGACGCTGTTGGGGCGGCGCTCCTGGCGGATCTGGGCCAGGCGCTCGGGGGCGATCGTCAGCCCGAAGAGCTTGGCGCGATGGAGCTTGAGCGGCGCCGGCAGCGCCTTGCGCTCGAAATCCTCGGGAATGAGCGGGTAGTTGGCCGCCTTCACCGCGTATTGCATGGCCAGGTACAGGCTCGTCGGCGTCTTTCCGGAGCGCGACACCCCGATGAGGATGATATTGGCGTCGTCGAGCGTGCCGTCCTGAATGATTCCGTCGTCGTGCGAGAGCGCGAAGTTGATCGCTTCGATCCGGCGCTGGTAGCTGCGGTTGTCGAGGATGCCGTGGAACCGCCCCACCGCGTGCGTGCTCGGCATGCCCAGCTCGCGCTCGAGCGGCCCGAGAAAGGTGCCGAAGAGATCGACGATGTGGGCTTCGGCCCGATGCAGCACCGCCACCACGGCGGGCTGTACCAGCGTGCTGAAGACGATGGGGCGCAGCCCCGTGCGTCGCTTCACCCGTTCAATGCGCTCGACGAGGTCGCTCGCTTTTTCCGGCGCATCGATGAAGGGCGCGCGCACCTCGTCGTAGTCGAACTCGGGGAATTGCGCGAGCAGACTGTGACCGAGCGTTTCGGCGGTGATGCCCGTGCCGTCGGAGACGTAGAATACGGTGCGTTTGGGGGTATCCGGCATGGCGGGGGAGCAGGCGCGAGCGGCGCTTTGCGCTTACCAAAATGGGGGAAAACCCTTAGAATACCATTTTTCCGTGCCTCACGAACTCAGGAAAGGCTGCGATGACTCGATATGTGATCCCGTTCAACGAGCTGCGCATGACCGACGTCGGCATCGTCGGCGGCAAAAACGCCTCACTCGGCGAGATGATCAGCCAACTGCCCGCGGACGTGCGCGTGCCGGGCGGTTTCGCTACCACCGCCGAGGCCTACCGCCTGTTCCTCGCGCAAAATGGCCTGGCGCAGCGCATCCATGAGGCGCTCGAGGCGCTCGACGTCGATGACGTCAACGCCCTCGCCAAGACGGGCGCCGAGATCCGCCGCTGGATCATGGAGACGCCTTTCCCGCCCGAGTTCGAAACCCAGATCCGCCAAGCCTACGCCGAGCTCGTCGCCCGCGAAGGCGAGGGGGCGAGTTTTGCCGTGCGCTCCTCGGCCACGGCCGAAGACCTGCCCGATGCCTCCTTCGCCGGCCAGCAGGAAACCTTGCTCAACGTCTCGGGCATCGAGAACATCCTGCATGCCATCAAGGAAGTCTTCGCCTCGCTCTACAACGACCGGGCGATCGCCTACCGCGTGCACAAGGGTTTCCGCCACGCCGAAGTGGCGCTCTCGGCCGGCGTGCAGCGCATGGTGCGCTCCGACGTGGGCGCTTCCGGCGTGATGTTTACCATCGACACCGAATCCGGTTTCCGCGACGTCGTCTTCATCACCGCCTCTTATGGCTTGGGCGAGATGGTGGTGCAAGGGGCCGTCAACCCTGACGAATTCTACGTCCACAAACCCACCCTGATGCAGGGCAAGCCCTCCATCATTCGCCGCAACCTCGGCTCCAAGCTCATCAAAATGGTCTTCGGCGAACCGGGCGAGGACGTGCGCGTGAAGGTGGTCGACGTACCCGAGGCCGATCGCAACCGCTTCTGCCTCGAAGACGCCGACATCCTCGAACTCGCCCGCTACGCGGTCATCATCGAACGCCACTATGGCCGTCCCATGGACATCGAATGGGGCAAGGACGGCATCGACGGCAAGATCTACATCCTGCAGGCGCGCCCCGAGACGGTGAAGTCGCAGGAAAGCGGCCGCGTGATGGAGAAATACCGCCTCAAGCAGCACGGCAAGGCGCTGGTGCATGGGCGCGCCATCGGGCAGAAAGTCGGCGTGGGGCCGGTGCGCATCGTCACCGATCCCAGCCAGATGGAGCGCGTGCAACCCGGCGACGTGCTCGTCACCGACATGACCGACCCCAACTGGGAGCCGGTGATGAAGCGCGCCGCGGCCATCGTCACCAATCGCGGCGGGCGCACCTGCCACGCCGCCATCATCGCCCGTGAATTGGGGATCCCGGCCATCGTCGGCTGCGGCAACGCCACGGAAGTGCTGCAAGAAGGGGAAGTGGTCACGGTCTCCTGCGCCGAAGGGGATACCGGCTACGTCTATCGCGGCAAGCTCGACTTCGAAGTACAACGCACCGACCTCGGAACGCTGCCCGAGCTACCGGTGAAGATCATGATGAACGTGGGTAATCCGGAGCTCGCCTTCGAGTTCGCCCAGATCCCCAACGCCGGCGTGGGTCTTGCCCGGGTGGAGTTCGTCATCAACAACGTCATCGGAGTTCATCCGCGCGCCATTCTCGAATTCGACCAGATCTCGGCCAAACTGCGTGAGGAAATCTCGCGCCGCGCCCGTGGCTACGCCAGCCCGCGCGCTTTCTACGTGGAAAAGCTCGCCGAAGGCATCGCCACCATCGCCGCCGCGTTTTATCCGCAGCCGGTGATCGTGCGCCTGTCCGATTTCAAATCGAACGAGTACCGCAAGCTCCTGGGCGGCGAGATCTACGAGCCCGAGGAAGAAAACCCCATGTTGGGCTTTCGCGGCGCGGCGCGCTACATCGCGCCGAGTTTCCGCGAATGCTTCGAGATGGAATGCGAGGCGGTGAAGAAAGTGCGCGACGAGATGGGGCTCACCAACGTCAAAGTGATGATCCCCTTCGTGCGCACCGTGGGCGAGGCCGAGCGTGTGGTCAAGCTCCTGGCGGCCAACGAGCTCGAACGCGGCAAGAACGGGCTCGAGCTCATCATGATGTGCGAGATTCCCTCGAACGCGCTGCTCGCCGAGGCGTTTCTCGAGCACTTCGATGGGTTCTCCATCGGTTCGAACGACCTCACCCAGCTCACGCTGGGCCTGGATCGCGACTCGGGGCTGGTGGCCGAATCCTTCGACGAGCGCGATCCGGCGGTGCAAGTCCTGCTCGGCATGGCGATCGACGCCTGCAACAAGCTCGGCAAATACGTTGGCATCTGCGGTCAGGGGCCGTCGGATCATCCCGATCTGGCCGAATGGCTGATGGAGCGCGGCATCCAGACGATCTCGCTCAACCCCGACACCGTCATCGACACCTGGTTCAAGCTCGGAGCGCGACGCCAAGAGGGCGCCGCGGCTCGCTGAGCCCCGGTCGATCAGCGCTCGATGCGATAGATCAAATCGCCTCCCTGCGACGTCGGGCTCGAGAAGAGCTCGATGCGCAGGTGGCGGCTCAAGCGATACTCCGTGATCACTTTGCCTACGCCGTCGGTCACGCCGATGGCGTAGCGCACCAATAAGTCGGGCCCCAGGCGTTTGCCCAAGGTGAGCTGGCTGCTGCCGTTTCCCGACCCGTTCGACAGTCCCACTTCATCCAGGCCCAGGGTCAGTCCGATCTCGCGCGCGATCTGTTCCCCGCGGTTCACGCCCAAGCCGGAGAGGGCACCGAGCAGGAGCTGTGCTTCACCTCCGCGCACCTGAGACAGACGATGTCCCGTGAGCAGTAAGCTCAAGGCCTCGGCTTCGGGCAGCGCGGGTTGGGCATAGACTCGGCTGCGAGGTTGCTGCAGGCTACCCAGTAGTTCCAAGCCCGCCAGATACTCGCCGACCGTGCGTTCGGCGCGTACTTCGAGGACGGGGTTGTCGAGCGCGCCGGTGAAGACGAGCCGTCCACGGGCGATCTGCAGCGCTTGACCATAGGCCTCGTAGCGCCCCTCCCGCAGCGAGACTTCCCCGAAGGCGGAAAGCGGCGAATGGCCATCGCCACGAAGGCGGAGGTTGCCGGAAAGTTTGGTAGAAAAGCCGAACCCTTCCAGCGAGACCCGCTCTCCCAGCACCACCTGTACATCGACACCGAGAGGGTAGGGGATGGGCGGACTTTGGCCGGCGACTTGCAGATCCGCGCTCTCCTTCACGGCCCCCTCGGGAAGGGTACGGATCTTGGCTTCGGCCAGGGGCAGCAGCAAACGGCCGCGAAGGAGCGCCATTTGCTCGTCGGCCGTCAAACGCAAGTTCGGGCTGGCATCGACCGTGAGTTCGGGCGTACGGAGCACGGGCAGCGCCTCTCCTTGGAGATCGAGCTGTGCCTGCCACCGGGGCAGCTCGGCGAGCAGGGCGACACCGTTCAGATGCAGCGACCCGCCGCTCGCCCCGGCCAGGCTGCCTTCGAGGGCAACCCGACGCGACGGATCCATCCTCAGGTGCAACCGGCCGTCGACGTAACGCACCCCCGTGGGAGGCAATTCCAGCCGAGACAAGTCGAGCGAGAATTCTGCTTGGGGGCGGGGCGTGTCCACGGTTCCGCTCACGCGCACCGAGCCATCAAGCGAACCGTTGAGCGCGATTTGCTCGGGGGCGAATTCGCCCAGCCAGGAAAGCTGCGGCGCACGCACCGACAAGAGCCCTTCCAGCGACCGACGCCCTTCCAGCTGCGCCTGAATGTTCCCTTCCAGGAAGAGGCGTTGGGTGAGCGTGCCAGTAAACTCGAGCTTCAAGCGTTTGTCTCGTACCGCCAGGTGGGCGGCGACGTCGCGATAGGGCAGGGCGATCGGCTGGGAGTCCGAGGCGTGCAGGAGCACTTCATCGTCGGGAACGCGCAGATGCGCGCTCAGCTCGTGGGTCGGACCCAGTTCCGCCTCGGCCCGGAGCGAGGCCGACGACGACGGTAAGCTCAAGGTCGGCGGTACGAGCGCGTCGAGGAGCGTCAGGGGCAGCGTGGCCTCGAGCATGGCGCGCTGCTGGCCGTCATCTTTCGTTTCCGTCCTGAGACAGAGTTCGCTCTTGCGCAGCGCCTCGGCCGAGGCCGCGAAAGGCAGCTTGGTCGGGGCGAAGCAAGCCGGTCTCAGAGAGACCCGCGAGGCATGGATGCGTAGCGAAGCAGGCGCTTTCAGGTGCCAGTCCCCCCCTGGGGTTTCGTTCAGGATCAGCCGCTCGAGCGTGCCGTTCCAGCGATTTTCCTGCAACCCGCCCTGCAGGTCCAAGGCGACTTGGCCCACGTCGCTATCGAGCGTGAGGGCGAGTGAGTGCCGCGCCATCCGCCCCTGAGCCGAGAGGTTCGCCGAGCGCACGTGTCTGCCAGCCCCCTTCAAATCACGGAGTGCGGCAGAGAGCCCCAGCCGATCTTGCTGGAGCTCGGCTCGGAGCGAGAAAGCGGCTAGGGTCCACTCCGCCAAGGCCAGCGCACGCCCTTCGAGCCGCCCCTTCACCTCGGGGCGTTCCAAGGTTCCTGCGATCCGCCCTTCGCCCGTGAGCGAACCCTGAATCGGGGCGATGAGTCCGCCGGGTAGCGGCAAGGCTGCCAACTGCGGCAGCCGTAGCCGATAGGAAAGGTCGAAAGGCGGGCTTGCCGTGCCTTCCAACCAGACCGAGTTCTCACCCAGGGTGATCTCGGCCGGCTGCAGACGCAAGCGATCGCCTTCGAGATCGAGTTCCATCCGTCCAGCGAGGGGACGTCCTTCGATTGCACCGTCGAGCTCGGAAACCGATAGCTGCACCGCCAGCGGCTCTTTGCCCCAGTAGCCGCGAGTCGTCAGCTTCGCGCCGATCGATCCGTTCAGGGGGGATTCCAACCAGGGGCGCAGGGCCGCCAGATCCACGGCCGACAGTTCCAGGGCGGCATCCCAGGCGATGCCCTCGTCTCGTGGTTCGGCGCCAAGGCGAGCCGAGATGCGTGCGCCCAGGACCGAGCCGGTGAGATCGTCCACCCGCAGGCGCTGTCCGTCGCCCGAGACGGTGGACTCCAGTTCGGCGAAACGCACCCCGCTCACTTCCCCTGCCAGGCCGTCGAGACGGGCGTGATAGAAAATCGCCCCGTCGGCCTCCCATCGTAACCGTGCTCCGATCGAGGCGAACTCGAGCGTTTCCCCGGAAGGCAAGCGCACGAGCAGCGATGCCACCTCGACGGCCGGTAGCGACACGGGCAGCGGCGGGGCGGGCAAGGTGAAGACGGGCAGGACGAAGGGCTCGTCTTCGTTCGTCTGCGCTTCGCCCTGGGGCAGATCGACCCGTACTCCCGTCAAGGCGAGCGTACGCAAGCGGGCGAGCGGCGCGCGCAGTGCGGGCCAATCCACGGCCAAGACGATTTCCTGCGCCGTCACTCTCAGACCGGCGTCGTCATCGTACGCCACCCCCTTCAGGCGCATTCCTTGCCATAGGGAGCCTTCGACCGCCTCGATCCTGAGCTCCGGAACCAGGCGTACCCCCAGCCGTACTACGATCTGGGTGCCGCTGGTGGAGAAGAACACCCAGGCGAGGGCGAAGAAAATCCCCAACACGAGCAAACCCAGCGCCCAGGAAAAGGAGCGCGCCAGTCGTATCCAGTACTTCCGTGCCGCCATCAGAACGAGGCTCCGATACCGAAGTGCAAACGAGGGGAAGGAGAGTCCGCATCGAGGGGGTAGGCCACGTCCAAACGCACCAGACCCACCGGCGAGCGCCAGCGCACGCCTACCCCCACACCCGTCTTCAGATTCAGGTCGCCGCGCCCGTCGAAGGCGTCACCGCTGTCGACGAACAGGGCGCCGTACCAGTCCTTACCGTGGATCGGATGCATCACTTCGGCGCTCACCGTAAAGAGGTAGCGTCCCCCCACCACCTGGCCGTGCTCGTCTCGGGGGCCGATTTTCTCGAACCCATAGCCGCGCACCGAATTGTCCCCCCCGGCGAAGAAGCGCAAGGATTTCGGGAGACTGGCGAATTCATCCATCCAGGTGATCCCCAGGTCCATCCGTCCTGTGAAGATGAAACGCCCCAGAGAATGCGCACCTACCCCATGCGTCACGAGCTGCACGAGGTTGGTGGCGCTCAAGAGCGCCTCGCTCGCGCCTTGCAGGGTGACGTCCAGAGAATGCCCTCGAGTGGGGAAGAGGGGGTCGTCGAATCGGCGATGCCCGAGCTTGACGCCGGCGAGTAAAAAACCTTCTCCCCGTCGTGGCTGCCGGCCATACTCGGTACGCTCGTAACGATACTCACCGAAGAGCGCCTGCGTCCACCCATTACGCAAACGCGCGTACTGAGCCCCCAACCGGGCCGATTCGGAGACGATGTCGTTGGCGTCTTCCCGGTCGATGCGGGTGTAGAAGTCGAGCGAATCGGTCAGTGGCGCGCGCCCGGGAATGGTGTAGTTGCTCTCGATTCGCTGCAGCCGCGGAGAGAACTCCACGTTGCCCTTCCACTGATGCCCGCGGCGATTGACCCAGCGTCGCGTCGCGTCTGCCCCCAGTCGCGGTCCGGTATCGGTGGCAAACCCGACGCGCAGGCCGTAGACGGTGCGTTTGTTGGGCGTGAGCGCGACATCGACGGGCACGGTCTGCGCCTCGCGTTGCTCGGTGAGCGGATCGACGCGCACCTCGGCGAAATAGCCACTGGCGCTCAGATTGCGATAGATCTCGGCCAGCGCCTCGCCGTGGTAGGGGTCGCCCTGGGTCACCGGCAACAAGCGCGCGACGAAGTCTTCGTCCAAGATGTCCTGCTCGACGCGGATCGCCCCAAAGCGATAGCGCGGCCCCGAATCCAAGTGCAAGCCGATGCGGGCCGTGTTCGTTTCGGGATCCACCCAGAGTTCGCGCCGCCGGTAGTGCGCGTCGAGATAGCCGGCCGAACGGGCGCGATTGAGCAGCGTGTCGCGGATCTCTTCATAGAGCCCCTGATGCAATCGCGAGCCCTTTGCCAGCGGAAGCTCGTCGAGATAACGCCGTATCATCGGATCTCGTGCGAATTCGCCTTCGATCTTCACCTCCAGCACATCGATGAGCGTGGGCGGGCCCGGCTCGATTCGCAGCACGGGTCGTTTGCAGTCCTCGGTGTGCTCCAAATCGGCCTCGATCGTCGCGTTGAAATGCCCCAAGGCGCGCAGCGCCGACGTAGCCGCGGCGCGCGCTTCGCGCAGATAGGCGCGCCAGCGCACTTCGGGGGCGTCGCACGCAAGGCTCGAGGGAGGCGCCAGCTTCATCACGTTGGCAGCCAATTCCGGGTGTGCTTCTAGGCCGACGATGCGCAAGCGAGAAGGCGCGGCGTCTGGTTGGGCCGGCACTGCATGGCGCGGAAAGAGCACGGCGAAGAACGCGACCAAGGCGGCCAGAATCGGCAAACGATACGGCGCGTCGATGATGCGGCTCCAAACGGACGATGAGGGCGATGATAACCCGGTGGCAACTCACGAGGGAGTGTTCGTTCGCGAAACGAAGCGTTGCCGGAAGCTTGACATGTACCGGAGAATGGATATAATTCAAATCTCCGTTGCGCGCCCGTAGCTCAGTTGGATAGAGTACCTGGCTACGAACCAGGGGGTCGTGGGTTCGAATCCTGCCGGGCGCGCCAAGAATCAGAACCCGGAGCCGCTGGTGTGGCTTCGGGTTTTTTCATCAATAGAGCACGCTTGCTAGCTTGCGCCGATACTCGGCCACGAGCGGGTCATCTCCCAGCAGCTCGAACACGGAAAGCAGCGTCTTGCGCGCCGCCTCGTTGTTCCAGCGTCGGTCGCGACGAATCATCTCCAGCAATTCATCCATTCCTTGCGCATAGTGCTCCGCTGCCACCAGATGTTTGGCAAGCCGCAGCCGCGCTTCCATGTCGTCAGGGTTGCGGGCGAGGCGCTCGCGTAGCGCCATTTCGTCTTCCGCCGCCGCGCGGGCGAATTCGAGTCGCGTCACGAGCCGTTTGGTCGCCTCGTCGAGTCGCCCAGCCGTAGAGATGGCGTCGAGTTGCGCTTGGGCCTCTTCGAGTCGACCGAGCTCGATCAGCACCTCTGCCAAGGAGCGTTTGACTTCATCGTCGTCTGGGGCGAGTGCCGCTGCGGCTTCCAGGCGCTGCAGGGCGGCAGCCAAGTCGCCGCGTCCGCGTAGTTGCACTGCCTCGCGCAGTAGATCGTCGGCCGGTGAGGGGAGCAGTCGCTCGATGAATTCTCGTATTGCCCGCTCCGGCAGCGCTCCGGTGAATTCGTCGACCAGTTCGCCATGGCGAAACGCCTTGACGTTGGGTATGCCGCGCACGCCGTAGCGAGCGGCGAGCGCCGGGTTCTCGTCCGAATTTACCTTGGCGAGCAGGAAACGGCCACCGTATTCCTCGGACAGCTTTTCCAGGATGGGCTTGAGTACCCGACAGGGGCCACACCATGGCGCCCAGAAGTCGACCAAGACGGGAACCTCGTGTGAGCGTTCGAGTACGAGAGAGGGAAAAGTGCGTTCGTCGACGTCGAAAGAAAATTGACTCATCGTTCTTTCCTGACTTGCGACAGGATGTTGCGGCGCTTCCATTTTATCCTGTAGCGTCATTTTTTGCTGGATGGGGGCAAGGTTTGCCGACTCTGCCAAACATTGGCGAGTGATCGCCACGCATCGACGTTGTTTTTCGTCATCTGCTCGAGCATGGAGCGCGATTGCTCGAAGAATCCCTGCAAAGTCTGGGCGGCCGGAACGGCGCTTACGGCGGGCAAGAGATTTCCGGCCGATGAACGGAGGGACTGCCCCCATTCCTGCGCTTCGGCGGTGAGGATTTCCACGAGCAGGCGGTTGAGTTCCGGCTGGGTTTTGACGGAAAGTTTGACGATCTCGTTGATGCAGCTCATGATCTCCTCGGTGGATTTCTGGATCAGCTCCTGCTGCACCCTGAACTGTTCGGCGGGGGAGGGCGTGATGAGCAGGGTCGTCGCACCCCTCACCCCTTGCTCTAGGATGGCCTTGGTCGCCTCGATTTGCACCGTCAACAGCCGCTGGCTGTTGTCGATCATCAGTTGGGCGAACTTCCTGCCATAGGCGCTAAACGGAATTTACAGAAAGGATGGTACACAACCGGAGGAAGCGTGGGCTTGAGCGTTTCAGAGGCGAAAACGGGCGATTACCGCCTCGACTTCCCGCGCGAGTCGCTCCAGTTCGCTGGCTGCCTGGGCGATGCGCTCGGCTTCTTGGTGGGTCTGCTCTACCGCGCCGGCCGTGCGTTCGATGTCTTGGGCCACCACGGTGCTGGCCGCGCGCTGTTCCTGCAGGGCAGAGGAGATGTTCTGGATGGATTCGAGCACCTGTTGCGCCCCGTCATGAATGCCTTGCATCGTCTGGCCTACTTCTTGCGTCAGGCTCACGCCGTGTACGACTCGTTCCGTGCCATGCTCCATGCTGGTAACGGCGCTCGCCGCGCTTTCTTGTAAGCCCCTGATCATCCCGGCGATTTCTTCGGTGGAGGC
>JAQUGB010000200.1 GCA_028684345.1 Tepidiphilus sp.
GTCAGCATGGCGTTTTCGTTCTTCGACTGGAGCAGGCGCTCGGCGATGCGCTTGCGCAGCTTGGTCATGGGCACGCGCTGCTCGGGACGCTCCCCGCTCACGGCGACGGGCGGCACGGAAGATGCGACCGCCGCGGCCGGTTTGGCAGCCGGCTGTGCCGCGAGCGCGTCTTCCTTGGTAATCCGGCCGCCGCGACCGCTACCCGACACGCTCTCGGGCGCGACGCCCTTTTCTTCGAGGATCTTGCGTGCGGCAGGGCTCGCCACCGCAGCTGCCGGCGAGGCTTGGGTTGCAGGCTGAGCCGTCGGCGCAGGTGCCGCAGCTGCCGCCGGCTCACCGGCAGACGGTTTGGCCTCGGTATCGATCTGGGCGATCACTTCGCCGGAGGTCACGGATTCTCCATCCCCCTTGAGGATCTTCACCAGGACCCCATCGGCAGGAGCCGGCGTCTCCAACACGACCTTGTCAGTCTCGATATCGACGAGATTCTCGTCGCGCTTGACGAAATCCCCCTCCTTCTTGTGCCAAGCCACCAGCGAGGCTTCGGCCACCGACTCGGATAGCTGCGGCACTTTCACTTCGATCAACATGTCATTCTCCTGACGGTCTGGTATGACTGCGCGCTCAATCGGCCTCGATCGGGCCGAACGCCCCTTCGATCACGGCTTTCTGTTGCGCCACGTGCTTGGCGAGATACCCCACGGCGGGCGAAGAGCTGGCCGGGCGCGCCACGAGCAGCAGGCGACGGCCGCGTCCGAGCTCGTTCTTCAGATGCTGGCGCGACAACAGCCAGTACCACACGCCCTGGTTGCGCGGTTCTTCCTGCACCCAGACGAGTTCCTTGGCCTGGGTGAAGGGCTTGAGGGCGGCGTTGAGCGCCTCGGCCGGGAAGGGATAGAGCTGTTCCAGCCGGATGATGGCCGTATCGTCGATCCCTTTCTCTCGCCGGTAAGCGAGCAACTCGTAATAGATCTTGCCCTGGCACAGCAGCACGCGCTTGACCTTCTTCGGCGCGAGCTCTTCGACTTCACCGATCACGGTACGATACCCGCCGTGCAGGAAGTCTTCCATGGGCGAGCCGGCCTCTTTCAGGCGCAGCAGCGACTTGGGCGTGAACACCACCAGGGGCTTGCGCACGCGCCGCAACATCTGGCGACGCAGCAGGTGGAAGATCTGCGCCGCGGTGGTGGGCACGCACACCTGCCAGTTGCGCTCGGCCGATAGCTGCAGATAGCGCTCGATGCGCGCCGAGGAATGCTCCGGCCCTTGCCCTTCGTAGCCGTGCGGCAGCAGCAAGGTGAGCCCGCACAACCGCCCCCACTTGGCTTCGCCCGAGGCGATGAACTGGTCGATCACCACCTGGGCCCCGTTGGCGAAGTCACCGAACTGGGCCTCCCAGACGGTGAGCTGGTTCGGCTCGGTGATGGCGTAGCCATAGTCGAAGCCCAGCGTTCCCTCTTCCGAGAGGGTGGAATCATAGACGTAGAACGGCGCTTGCCCTTCCTGGATGTTCTGCAGCGGAACGTAAGTGCCTTCGTCGCGCCGCTCGCGGTTCTGGTCGTGCAGCACCGCGTGGCGGTGGAAGAAGGTGCCGCGCCCTACGTCTTCGCCCGAGAGCCGCACGCCGAACCCTTGCGCGACCAAGGAAGCATAAGCGAGATTCTCGCCAAAGCCCCAGTCGGCTGGGATTTCGCCACGCCCCATCGCCCGCCGGTCCTCGATGATCTTCTGCACCCGCGGATGCAGCTCGAAACCTTCGGGGATCGTGGTGAGCCGCTCGGCCAAGCGTCGATATTCGGCCGCGGGGATGGAGCTGTCGCACTCGTCGGTGTAGGGCTGACCGATGAAAGGGGTCCAGTCGATGGCGTGCTTGCGCACGACGTTGGCCACTACCGGGTTGTAGAGGAGCTCGCCGCGGTCGAGATGCTCGCGGTATTCCTGGATGTAGCGCTCGGGGTCGTCCGGGGCGATCACGCCGCCCTGCACGAGGTGATCGGCATAGAGTTTGCGCGTACCCGGATGCTGCCGGATGCGGCGATACATCAGCGGTTGGGTCACCGCCGGCTCATCCTGTTCGTTGTGCCCGAGCTTGCGGAAGCAGACGATATCCACCACCACGTCTTTCTTGAACTCCTTGCGGAATTCCATGGCGAGCTGCATCACGAAGGCCACCGCCTCGGGATCGTCGCCATTGACGTGGAAGATGGGCGCCTCCGCCATCTTGAAGATGTCGGTGCAGTAGGTGGAGGAGCGCAGATCGCGCGGATCGGACGTGGTAAAGCCGATCTGGTTGTTGATGACGATATGCACCGCGCCGCCCACGCCATAGCCGCGCGTCTGGGCGAAGTTGAGCACCTCCTGGTTCACCCCTTGCCCCGCCACCGCCGCGTCGCCGTGGATGATGATCGGCACGACCTGATCCTTGGCTTCCGCCGGGTCGCGGCGCTGCT
Organism: Tepidiphilus sp.; assembly: GCA_028684345.1. GTDB lineage: Bacteria > Pseudomonadota > Gammaproteobacteria > Burkholderiales > Rhodocyclaceae > Tepidiphilus. The sequence continues at coordinate 2,451 of JAQUGB010000200.1, forward strand.
GGCGGGCGTAGGCCGAGCCGAGCACGACGGGGTTGACGATCTCGAGGTGCGAGGGGTTGAACATGAGCGAGAGGTGCACCGGCCCGCCCGGGGTGAGCACGTCGCTCGAAAAGCCCATGTGGTACTTCACGTCGCCGGCGGTGAGCTCTTCGGCCTTCTTGCCTTCGAATTCGGCAAAGAGCATGGCCGGCGGCTTGCCAAGGACATTGACCAGCACGTTGAGACGCCCGCGGTGCGCCATGCCGATGACGACCTCCTGCGCCCCGTGCCGGCCGGCCACGCGGATCGCCTCGTCGAGCGCAACGATGGCCGACTCGCCCCCTTCGAGCGAGAAGCGTTTCTGGCCTACGTAGCGGGTGTGCAGGTAGCGCTCCAGGGTTTCGGCGGCGGTGAGCCGCTCGAGGATGCGCTTCTGCTGATCGACCGTGAGTCTCGCCTTGCCATGCACCGGCTCGAAGCGCGCCTGCAGCCAGCGTTTCTGCGCCGTGTCGGTGAGGTACATGTATTCGACGCCGACGGTGCGGCAATAGGTCTGGCGCAGCGCTTCGAGGATCTCACGCAGCGTGGCCGTCTGCTTCTCCAGCCCGCGGAAGGAGCCGACGTTGAACTCGCGGTTGAGGTCGGC
>JAQUGB010000031.1 GCA_028684345.1 Tepidiphilus sp.
CAAAAAACCCTCGATCGGAACGATAATTCGCTTCGATCGACCCTGCACGGCAATCGGATCGAAGATGTTCTAGACTATTGCCAGACGGCGAAACCGTTTCGACCAGCGTTTTTCATAGGAGGTGTCCGATGTCCGTTGCTGCCGCTACGCTCAAGACCTTCCACATCCCGGGCGTCGGGACGGGGAGATTTCACGACCTTCAGGCGCTGGAGACGCTCGGCATTGGCTCGGTGAAGCGCCTGCCGGTGTCTATCCGCCTGGTGCTGGAGTCGCTCGTGCGCAATTGCGACGGAGTGCGCGTCGAAGAACACCATGTGCGCGAGCTCGCCAACTGGCAGCCGCAGGGGAAACGCACCGATGAGATTCCCTTCGTCGTCGCCCGGGTGGTGCTACAGGATTTCACCGGCGTGCCGCTACTGTGCGACCTGGCGGCGATGCGCTCTACGGCGGCCGAAATGGGGAAAAATCCCAAAGCGATCGAGCCGCTCGTGCCCGTCGATCTGGTGGTCGACCATTCCGTGCAGGTGGATTATTACGGCACGCCGGATGCGCTGCGCAAAAACATGGAGCTGGAGTTCGCACGCAACCGCGAGCGCTATCAGTTCATGAAGTGGGGCATGCAGGCGTTCGACACCTTCCGCGTCATCCCGCCGGGCGTCGGCATCATCCACCAAGTCAACCTCGAATACCTCTTCCGCGGCGTTCGTCGGCAGGATACGCCCGAAGGCCCCGTCTATTATCCCGACACGCTGGTGGGCACCGATAGCCATACGACCATGATCAATGCCGTGGGCGTGGTCGGCTGGGGCGTGGGCGGAATCGAGGCCGAGGCGGCCATGCTCGGACAGCCGATGTATTTCCTCACACCTGACGTGGTCGGGGTGGAACTGGTCGGCTCGCTCCCCGAAGGGGTCACCGCCACCGACCTCGTGCTCACGATCACCGAGATGCTGCGCAAGGCGAAAGTGGTCGGGCAGTTCGTCGAATTCTTCGGCGAGGGTGCCGCGAGCCTGAGCGTGCCCGATCGCGCCACCATCGCCAACATGGCGCCCGAATACGGCGCGACCATGGGCTTCTTCCCGGTAGACGAGAAGACGGTGGAGTACCTGCGAGCCACCGGTCGCACGCAGGAGGAGATCGCCGCGTTCGAGGCCTACTTCAGGGCACAGAACCTCTTCGGCATGCCGCGTGAGGGCGAGATCGACTATACGCGCACGCTGAAGCTCGATCTCTCCACCGTGCGCGCGTCGCTCGCCGGCCCGAAACGCCCGCAGGATCGCATCGAGCTGCAGGCGATGAAGTCGAACTTCGAAACGCTCTTTTCCAAGCCCGTGAGCGAGAACGGCTTCGGCAAGCCGGCCGAGGAGCTCGGCAAACGCTACCCCGTGCCGGGGCGCGAGGGGCTCACGCTCGGACACGGCGACGTGCTCATCGCAGCGATCACGTCCTGCACCAACACGAGCAACCCGGCGGTGCTCATCGCCGCGGGGTTGTTGGCGAAGAAAGCGGTCGAGAAGGGCCTGAGCGTGTCGCCGCACATCAAGACCTCGCTCGCCCCGGGCTCGCGGGTGGTCACCGAATATCTGCAGAAAGCGGGCTTGCTCGATCCGCTCGCCAAGCTCGGATTTGCGCTTGCCGGCTACGGGTGCACGACCTGCATCGGCAATGCCGGTGACCTCGCCCCCGAGCTCAACCAGACGATCACGCAGAACGATCTCGTGGTGGCGGCGGTGCTCTCGGGCAACCGTAACTTCGAGGCGCGCATCCACCCCAATATCCGGGCGAACTACCTTGCCTCGCCGCCCCTGGTGGTGGCCTTCGCCATCGCCGGGCGGGTGAACGTCGATCTCACGAGCGAGCCGCTGGGCACGGGCGCCGACGGCAAGCCGGTCTATCTGCGCGACATCTGGCCGAGCAGCGAGGAGATCCACGCCGTGCTGCCCTACGCCAACGACCCCGAGGTCTTCCGGCGCCTCTACCGCGATTTCACCAAGGATCACGACCTGTGGAATGCCATCCCGGCGCCTGCGGGCGAGGTCTACGACTGGCCGAAGTCGACCTACATCGCCCGGCCGCCCTTCTTCGACAATTTCTCCATGCAGCCGTCGGGGGTGCAACCGATCACGGGTGCCAAGGCCTTGCTGCTGCTGGGCGACTCGGTGACCACCGACCATATTTCTCCGGCCGGTTCGATCCCCGAGAATTCTCCCGCGGGTCAATGGCTCAAGGCGCACGGCGTCGAGCGCAAGGACTTCAACTCCTATGGGGCGCGGCGCGGCAACCACGAGGTGATGGTGCGCGGCACCTTCGCCAACGTCCGACTGAAGAACCTGATGCTGCCGCCCAAACCCGACGGCAGCCGCATCGAAGGGGGCTATACGCTGCTCGATGGCCAGCAAACCACCGTCTATGAGGCGGCCATGGCCTACCGCGAGCGTGGCATCCCCACGGTGGTCTTCGCCGGCGAGGAATACGGCACAGGTTCTTCGCGCGACTGGGCAGCCAAGGGGACGATGCTCTTAGGCATCCGGGCGGTGATCGCCCGCAGCTTCGAGCGCATCCACCGCTCCAACCTCGTGGGCATGGGCGTGCTGCCTTTGCAATTCCTGGGCGACGATTCCTGGCAGAAGCTGGGCATCGACGGCTCCGAGACCTTCGACATCCTGGGGCTCGATGAAGCACGGCTCGCGCCGCAGCAGCAGCTCACCTTGCGCATCCGCCGCGCCGACGGCAGTACGCAAGAGGTTCCGGTGCTCTCGCGCATCGACACGCCCATCGAGGTGGAATACTACCGCCACGGCGGGATCCTACCCTACGTGCTGCGCCAGATCCTGGCGCGCGTTTGATCAATCCGCCCCTGCCTTCGGGTGGGGGTGTCTCCTTGGCTAGGAGCCGTCGTGAACCCGGAAAAAGTCGTCTTCGGTTTCTTCATCCTGTTGGCCGCCACCCTCAACTTCGGTTTTTTCATCGGTGAGATCGACGTAGCCGAACATCACGATCTCTATGAGCTTTTTGCCGCCCTCGTGGTGAGCCTGATCGCCACCATCCTGAAACTGGGCGATCGCACCCAGATCGGGGCGGTGCACCTCGCTACTTCGCTCGTGGCCGACCTGCAGCTGATTGCTGCAGCCATCGTCTGGGCCTACGCCGAGCACGTCTCTCCTACTGGCGTCACCCCGGCGATCTTCGCGCGCATCGTCTCTCTTTCGGGGGGCGCTTTGCTCGCCAACTTGGTATCGGTCACTATCCTCGTGGCCGAAACTCTGATGCAACGGCGTTGAGGCACCCGCTCCATGAACATCGAAGGGTTCGAGCATAATTTCAGCGTCATTCTGCTGGTCTTGCGCCGGGTGCGGGGCCCCTTGATCCTCATGGTCAGCCTCTTCGCCTTGTCGGTACTCGGTCTGACGCTCGTTCCCGGCTTGCCCGACGCCGAAGGGCGCCCGACGCGCATGAGTCTCTTTCACGCTTTCTATTTCGTCAGTTACACCGCCACCACCATCGGTTTTGGCGAAATACCGAACGATTTTTCCGACGCTCAGCGCCTGTGGACGATCGTCGTCATTTACTTGAGCGTGCTGTCATGGGCTTACTTGCTCAAACAAGCGATCACGCTGATGCAGGACGAGGCGCTGCGCCGGGCGGTGGCCGCGCTCACGTTTGCGCGGAAGGTACACCGTCTGCATCAACCCTTCGTACTGATCGCGGGTTTCGGTGAAACGGGCGTGCATCTCGCCCAGGCTCTGGACCGTGAAGGGATCGCGACCGTAGCAATCGACCTCGACCCGAAAAAAATCGAAGCCTCGGAAATGATGGAATTCATCCTCCCACCGCTGACCTTGGTGGAAGATGCAAGCGACCCGAACGTGCTACTCGCCTCGGGGCTGATTCAGCCGCGATGTGCAGCCGTTGCGGCGATGACCGACGACGATATGGCCAACCTCACGGTAGCCGAAGCGCAACGCCTGCTCGCGCCTCATTTGCCCGCCGTGTGTCGTGCCGAGCATGATGCGACGGTGGCCAAAATGGCCGCTTTCGGCACTTCGGTCATCATCGATCCTTTCCACGTCTTCCAGAAAGACCTGGCGCTTGCGCTCGAACATCAGGCGGCTTGGCGGATTCGCCAGATCCTGCTCGACATGCCACTCGACGAAATCCGCACCGAGAGACCACCACCGAGGGGCAAATGGATCATTTGTGGCGCCGGCCGCCTGGGACAAGCAGCGCAAGCGGCGCTGTGCAGCAGTGACATCGAACTGGTGATGATCGATCGTTCCGCCATGGCCGTAGGAAAACATTCGCAGTGGATCAATGGCGATGCCACCCAGCCGGAGGTCTTGCGCGAAGCGGGCATCGAAGAAGCGGTCGGCATCGTCGCCGCGACGGCTCATGACGTGGATAACCTCGCCATCATTGCCACTGCACGCAACCTCAATCCTTCCCTCTACACCATAGTACGGCAAAATCGGCGACGCAACGGGGTACTCTTTTCATCGTTCGCATACGACCTCCGCGTCGTTCCCCGTCACCTCGTCGCCGCCGAAGCGCTTGCCTGGCTTCGCCTTCCGGAGCTCCTCGCCTTCCTCGGCTGGCTGGCCAATGCCACGCATGCCGAAGCCGAAAAGCTGCTGGAACAGCTGATGAAATTGAAGCAAAAAGGTCCCTTGCGCAATCTCAAGTTGCCGGTCTTGCCCCAGACTACTCCGGCGTTGTGGGGCGCATTGGCCGAGGGCCAAGAAATCACCCTCGAGCGTTTACTGCGATCACCGACTCCGAAACCTGAACCTCTGGCCTTGCACGTGCTAGCGATGGCGCACGACGGACATTGGCGCCCCTTGCCCGAAGCCACGACCCCGTTGCGTCCCGGCGATGTATTGCTGCTAAGTGGTACTGCCGGGGCCCTGGCCGACCTCAAAGAAATCTGCGGTTATGAGCCGACGCTCCATTACCTGCTCAAAGGCCGTGAACGAGCGCAGACCTGGCTGGGACGCTGGTGGGAGAGCCGCACGCGGGGAGCCTGAACATGGAACGATGGAGTGAGCGCATCCATGCCGTTGCGCAACGGGCGCTGCTCCGTGGCGCTCTGGAGCCGATCGCCACGGACGCGATCGAACGGTGTGAGCACGGTTTCCCCTTCGTATTGCGCTGGGTCTCGACGCTCGCGCGCAAGCCGCACCCTGAGAACGAGCAAGGACTGAAGAGACGCAATCCCTTTCTCCCCCCCGACCCGGAACTCACGGTCGGCGCGCTAGGCAGGCGGCACCTGGTGGTACTCAACAAATACCCTGTCTTCTCCGGGCACGCCCTCATCGTCACGCGCGATTTCGAACCGCAAACGGCACCGCTATCCGCTGACGACTTCCTCGCCTGGTACGCGCTGCTCGCCGAAGGGGGACTAGGGTTTTACAACGGGGGCGAGATCGCCGGGGCGAGCCAGCCACACCGGCATTTGCAATGGATCCCGGACGGGCATCTGGGCAAGGAACAACCGGACGCTTTCCTGCCACCGGGCGAAACCGGCTGGGCGGAACTTCCTTGGGCGGCCTGGCGCGAGCCGCTACCGGTGCCCGCCGAAGGTACCGAGTGGGCTACGTCAGCCCATCGCGCCTACCGCGCAGCGCTTGAGGCGATGGGCTGGCCCGTAGATGCGCCTCAGCTGCCGCCCTACGACCTGCTGCTGCGGCTCGACCGCCTGTTCTTCATCCCGCGGCGAGTCGAGCGGCTCGCCGGCGTGTCGGTCAACGCGCTGGGCTACGCTGGCTCGCTCTTTGCCGCCTCCCCTGAAAAACTGCGCGCGCTCGCCGCGCTCGATCTCGTCGAGGGGCTATGCACCCTTGGCTGGCCCCGCGCCGAGCTCGCGGGCAAAAGCTGAGAGATCGGCCGTGACACGCCACAGCGTCTGGCCGGAGTCGCAGTATTTGCGCTCGAAGGGCGTCATCGGCTCATCGGGCACGAATGGGGTGCATTCGCCTTGTACCCCCGAAAGTGCCAGCGCGGCAACGAGTTCGCGAGCATAGACCGACCAGTTGGTGCGGCACTCGAAGCGTCCGCCGAGTTGCAGCACGGCAGGCCAAACGGGATGCGCATACCAGCGCCGCCCGATGTGCCCGATCTTGGGCCACGGATTGGGATAGAGCCACCAATGCTCGCGCACCGGAACGCCGGCCTCCAGCGCCAGGCGCCAGAAATCGATCACGTCGGCACGCACGAACCGCAAATTCTCGGGCCAGTTCGCGCGGGGATAGGGTTTCTGCCGCGAGAGCCGCTCTTGCGATTGATCCACGCCCACGACGAAGGCATCGGGGTTGCGCCGGGCCAGCAGGATCGTCGACCAGCCCACGCCGCAGCCGGAATCGAGGATCCACGGCGAACGCCCATCCCAAGCGGCCAGCGTTTCCTCGAAGGCAGCAAGATTGTACGGCGCATAAGGTTTGCGAAAGGGCTGCGCGAGATGGCGACGCACCAGTCCGTCCAGGCGCTCATGCACGTCGGCTTGGGCACTGGTGGGAATGCGAGAGATACCGTAGCTCATGGGGACCCGATCGCAGAGAAAAGGGAATTTTAACGAAAACCTCTTGCCCATACTGGATCGTTCGGCGATAATTCACGTTTTTCCAAGCAAAGGGACGGCCAAATCCGCCGTCCGCCCGATCCCGAGGTGCCCCATGAAAGAGAACATTCATCCAAATTATGCCGAAGTTCAAGTGACTTGCTCTTGCGGCAATTCCTTCGTGACGCGTTCCACCATCGGCAAGCCGGCGTTGCACGTGGAAGTGTGCTCCGAATGCCATCCCTTCTATACCGGCAAACAGAAGATCGTCGATACCGCGGGTCGCGTCGAGCGCTTCCGCCAGAAATACGGCAACCTCGCCAACCGCGGCTGAGCGTCGTCCCTCCCGAAAGAAAAAAGGCAGCCGGGTGCTGCCTTTTTTGTGCCTTCCGTTTCTCTGTGTCCAAGGCGACCGAACGACGAAAGTCTATAATCAACCCTTCGATACGACGCTTGGCAAAGGCATGTTCTTCGATCCGCGCCCGACCCCACCTTGGCAGCAACGAGTCTACGGAAAATGGGGCCTGGCTGGGCTGCTGCTCGCATTCCTGCTCGTCGGCACGGTGGGGCACGACCCCTGGCGTGGTGCCGACCTACGCCATTTTTTCGCAGTCTGGCAAGTGTTGCAGGGTGAATGGCTATTACCCACCGCCCTCGTCGACGGTACCGTGCCGGCAGCCGCCCCCCTCTACTACTGGGTGGCCGCGCTTCTGGGAATGGCGCTCGAGCCACTCGGGTTGGCCCTGCACGACGCGACCCGACTTGCATCTCCCCTCTTCGTACTGATTTCGCTGGGTTGCGTCGCGATGGCGACGCTACCTGCCTGCGGCAAACCCTGGCACGCCGGGGCAGTGCTGCTGGGGCTGGGAACCTTGGGGTGGATGCTCGAGGCGCATCAACACCAGGCCTTGTTGGCGAGCACGGCCACGCTGGGAATGACGCTTGCCGGTGCCGCATGGGCGCCCCATCACCCAGCACGCGCGTGGTTATGCGCCACGGCAGGGTTCTCGCTCGGATTTCTCGCCCAAGGGGTCGCGATCCTGCCCGTGTCGTTGATCCCATGGCTCGCGACGTTTTCCGCCTGGAGAATCATGCCACCCGTAACGCGCCTGCCCCTGGCACTGCTCACCGTTGCCCTCCTGGCTCTTCCGTTTGCGTGGTTCATGGCCGTACTGGCATCACCGAACGGAAGTACCTGGCTCGCCCTGCAAACGCCTCATATCGATCCGGCGTTCATCCGAGGGAATCTTCTCGACGCCGGCAACGACGCCACCTGGGTCACGTGGCCTTTATGGCTATTGGCGCTCTGGCCGCTACGCCGCGCCTCCGATCCACGCATCGCACGCCTCGGTGCGCTGAACTGGGCGATACTTGGGGCCGGTTTGATCGTCATCGCCATGTGGCCTCCCAGCAATCCGAGCGACCTTCTCATCCTGCTCCCTTCCTTGACACTCTTGGCCACCACGCGGCTCGAGCGCATGCCGCGTGGCGCCCAGGCTGCCTTTTCCTGGTTCTCGGTCGCCACGGCGATTACGATCGTCGTGCTCACCGGGCTCGCATGGAGCGCCCTGCATTCCGATTGGCCGCCCGGTCTGGCACGCCACGTCGCCCGTGTTGCGCCGGAGTTCGAGATGAGCCACTCGTTCGAACGACTCATCCTTGCAGGCATACTCTTGTTCGCTTGGGTCGTCTCGAGCATTTCCACGCCGGCATCGCCGCTTCGTCCAACCATTCACTGGGCGCTCAGCGTGAGTTTCATGTGGTCGATGTTGGTCGTATTGCTCGCGCCATGGTTCGAACACACGCGCAATTTCCGTCCGATCATCGAACGGATGCAACCCGTTCTGCAGGCCCATGCACCCCACTGTGTGTCGGTACCACGGCGCGAACCCGACGTGCGCGCGGCATTGATCTATTTCGCTGGAGTACCGGCGCACTTCGATGAGCGCTGCCCGATCCGTTTCGAGCGGATACGCTCGCCTCAGGCGCTCCAGCCGGACAGCTCCATTCTGTGGTCCATGAGCCGGGGCCAAGAGAAACGACAAGAAATCTGGTTGCTGAGGATAAACACGGGGTCTGTCGATGAGTAACGCCACGGTGCCACCTTTCATCCCCGCGGAGCACACGGCTCCGTGGCTGGACCTCCTCATGGCGGCCGATTCATGGATGGTCCGCTCCATTCGCACTGCCCTGGAGAGCCAATCCGACCGAGTCGATTCCCTCTCGCTTCAGGCAGGGTCTCTGTGGCTGGACACGAGCAAACAGGCTTGGGATCTCGAGGTATGCCAACGACTCCTCGCGCTGGCTCGAGCGGTGCGTTTGCCGGAAGGAATCGAAGCGCTCTTCAGCGGCGCGGAGGTCAACTTCACCGAACGCAGACCGGCGCTGCACATGGCTTGTCGCGGCGGGGCGGAGATACCGCCCAGCGATCGTGCGCAATTCACTGCCACGGAAGAGCGGCTGGAGTCCTTCGTTGCTGCCTTTCATGCCGGTGCGTTGCGGGGCGCCACGGGCGCACGGCTCGATCACGTCGTCAACCTCGGCATCGGCGGCTCCGACCTCGGCCCACGGCTCGCCTGCGAGGCGCTCTCCCACCTCGAGCCCCCCAGCCGGAACGTGCGATTCGTCGCCAATCTCGATCCGAGCGATTTCACCTCGGCGGTGCGCGGGCTCGATGCGGCGCGCACGCTCTTCGTCGTCTCTTCCAAGAGTTTCGGCACCGCCGAGACGCTCGCCAATCTCGAACGCGCGCGGGCGTGGCTTTCCCAGGAACTAGGGACGCACGAGACGGCGGCGCATTTCCTCGCCGTCACCTCCAATCCGGGCAAGGCGCAGGCGCTGGGGTTCGGTCCGGATCGCATCCTGTGGCTACCGCCCTGGGTAGGGGGGCGCTATTCGCTGTGGTCGGCCGTGGGATTACCGGTGGCGCTCGCCTTCGGCTGGGAGCGTTTCCTCGAACTGCGCGCCGGCGCGCGCCGCATGGACGAGCATTTCCGCACGGCACCGCTCGAGCGCAACCTACCGGTATGGCTCGGCGTGCTTGGCCTGTGGAACGCAAGCCTGCTCGATGTTCCTTCCTGCGCCGTGCTCCCCTACGATCAAGGGCTCGCCTGCTTTCCCGCCTGGTTGCAGCAACTCGAGATGGAGAGTAACGGCAAGCGCTGCCGGCGCGATGGCTCGCTCGTGCCCTATTCGACGGCCACCGTCGTTTGGGGCATGAACGGCACTCTGGGGCAACACGCTTTCCATCAGCTCTTCTATCAGGGTACGCGACGCATCACGTTGGAGTTCATCGTACCGCTGCCCCGCCCGCTCGATGCCGGACGGCGGGCGTTGGCGCAACACGCCCTCGCACAGGCCGGCGCGCTGCTCCTCGGGCGCACGCGCGACGAGGCGCGCGCGGCGCTGCGGGCGCAGGGCCTGACACCCGGAGAAATTGAGGCGCTCGCGCCGCACCACGAGATTCCCGGCAACCGCCCGAGCTCCGTCTTGCTCACCGACGGCTGGAATGCCGGCGTGCTTGGGGAGCTGCTCGCCGCTTACGAGCACGCCACTTTCGTGCGCGGCTGGATCTGGGGAGTCGATCCGTTCGATCAATACGGCGTGGAGCTGGGAAAAGAACTGGCGCGCACGCTCGCTGCCGGGGGAACGCTCGCCGGTTTCGACCCCTCCACGCGCGCACTCGCTGCCCGGCTGGATGTGCACCGCTGAAACGGATGTTCAGTTTTCGGGGAGCCGCAAGAAAGACGCCCGATAGCGGCGCAGCTCTTCGATCGACTCATGGACGTCGGCGAGCGCCGTGTGTTTGCTCTCTTTCTCCCAGCCTTGCAGGATGGCGGGCGCCCAGCGGCGCGCGAGCTCCTTGAGGGTGGAAACGTCCAGGTTGCGGTAATGGAACCAGGCCTCGAGCCGCGGCATGTAACGGTAGAGGAAACGCCGGTCCTGGCAGATGGTGTTGCCGCACATGGGGCTCGAACGAGGCGGCAACCAGGGCCGTAGAAATTCGAGCAGCATTGCCTCCGCCTCGGCCTCGTCGATACGCGAAGCGCGCACCCGCTCGATCAGGCCAGAAGCTCCGTGCGTCTTCTGGTTCCACTCATCCATCGCTGCGAGCACCTCGTCGCTTTGATGCACCGCGATCACCGGCGCTTCGGCGAGCACGTTCAAATCGTTGTCCGTGACCACGATCGCGATCTCGAGGATGCGGTCGTGATCGGGATCGAGCCCGGTCATCTCCAGATCGAGCCAGACCAGTTTGCTTGAGGGTGCGTCGTTCTTCTCGCTCATGCGGTTTTCCTTTCTCGAGGGGATGGGTGCGCTATACTGCCACGGCCGCGTGCCAGACAGCGCGATCCTCTCCCGTATTTTTTCGTATCCTGCCCATGGATGAAACCTTTATTGCCACCGTCGTCGCCGCCCACGGACGCAGCTACGAGCTCGCCCGGGAGATTCCCTGGCATGAACCGCCCTGGCACGCAGTCACCCGCGGCAAGCGCCACGATTATGCGTGTGGCGACGTGGTCGAAGCGTGTGCCACGGCTCCCGGTCAGGCAGTGATCGAGCGGCATCGGCCGCGCTCCTCTCTCTTTTGGCGGGCCGATGCCGTGCGGCAGAAGCTGATCGCCGCCAACGTCGATCATGTCGTCATCGTCACCGCGGTCGAGCCCCCCTTCTCACCCGAGCTGGTGACGCGCTGCCTCGTGGCTGCCGAACACCAGGGAATCGAAGCGAGCATCGTGCTCAACAAGTGTGATCTCGCGGACGGCCTGGATGCGGCGCGCGCGCAGCTCGAGCCTTTTCGCGCCGCAGGCTATCGGGTGCTCGAGCTCTCGGCCAAACAGGACGTCTCCCCCCTCGAGCCCCATTTGGCCCAGAGGAAATCCCTCTTCGTCGGGCAATCGGGAATGGGGAAGTCGACCCTCGTCAATGCCTTGGTGCCGGAAGCCCGGGCACGTACGGGAGAAATCTCGCGCGCCCTCGACGCGGGGCGGCACACCACCACCGACGCGCGGCTCTACCCTTATCGTGAAGGGTGGCTCATCGACAGTCCCGGCCTCCAGACCTTCGGCTTGGCGCACGTGCCGCTGGAGGCGCTGGATGCTTGTTTCCCCGAACTGCGTCCGGCCTTGGGTGAGTGCCGGTTTCGTGATTGTCGCCACGACGCCGAACCGGGGTGCGCCTTGCGCGCGCTGGCCGAGTGCGGTACGATCAGCCCCGAACGTTGGCAACATTACCGCCGCATTCGCACCGAACTCGAGGCGCTGATGCGGCGATCCAAGGCGGGCAAGTAAGCACCTTGCCCGCGACCCATGCCCGAGATCAGAGACGTTCGAAGATCACCGACAGACCCTGACCGCCGCCGATGCACAGGGTCACCAGCGCATAGCGCCCGCCGATGCGATGCAGCTCATGGATCGCCTTGGTGGCGATGATCGCGCCGGTCGCGCCCACCGGGTGGCCCAGGGCGATGGCTCCACCATTGGGGTTGGTCTTGGCCGGATCGAGGCCGAGCCCTTTCATGACCGCCAGCGACTGGGCGGCAAACGCTTCGTTCGACTCGATCACGTCCATGTCTTCGAGCTTGAGGCCAGCCTTCTGCAGCGCTTTCTTGGTGGCCGGGATCGGGCCTTCGCCCATGATGTCGTTGGGCACCCCCGCCACGGCATAGGCCACGATACGGGCAATCGGCTTCAGATTCTTCTGTTCCGCAACTTTGGCGTCGGCGAGCACGAGGAAGGAAGCCGCATCGTTGATTCCGGAGGCGTTACCAGCCGTGACCGTGCCGTCTTTCTTGAACGCCGGCTTGAGCTTGGCCAGGCTCTCCATCGTCGTGTTGGGCTTGGGATGCTCATCGACTTCGAACACCACGTCGCCCTTGCGCGTCTTGATCGTCACCGGCACGATCTGGGAGCGGAAGCGCCCTTCCTCGATCGCACGCGCGGCGCGGCGCTGCGATTCCAGCGCAAAGGCATCCTGCTCTTCGCGGCTGATTCCCCATTTGACGGCGAGATTCTCCGCCGTGATGCCCATGTGGCCGACGCCGAAGGGATCGGTGAGCACCGCCACCATCGCGTCGATCAGGGTCGTGTCGCCCATGCGCGCGCCGTTGCGCATCGTCGGGGAGAGGTAGGCACCGCGCGACATCACTTCCACGCCGCCGCCCACGCCCATGGCTGCGTCGCCGAGCATGATGTTCTGCGCCGTGGTCACGATCCCCTGCAGACCGGAAGAACACAGACGGTTGACCTGCATCGCCACCGAGCTCATCGGCAGCCCCGCCTGGATG
>JAQUGB010000201.1 GCA_028684345.1 Tepidiphilus sp.
ATCGCCGAACGGCATTATTCCAAGATCGAGCTCACTGCCTTCGTGGTGGCCACGCACCACAACGAGCTCGATCGCGAGGAAGTGTATTTCCTCACCGATGCCATGACCCAGGTCGGCCGGCGGCTCGACTGGCACGAACGCCCCGTGGTCGACAAGCATTGTATCGGCGGCATTCCGGGCAACCGTACTTCCATGCTGGTGGTGCCCATCGTCGCCGCGCACGGGATGCTCTGCCCCAAGACCTCCTCCCGGGCGATCACCTCGCCGGCTGGTACCGCCGACACCATGGAAGTGCTGGCCGAGGTCGAGCTATCCATCGGGAAGATGGAGCGGATCGTGCGCCAGCTACGGGGCTGCCTCGCCTGGGGCGGGACGGCGAATCTTTCTCCTGCCGACGACGTGCTCATCTCGGTCGAGCGGCCTCTGGCGATCGACGCGCCGGGGCAGATGGTGGCCTCCATCCTCTCGAAGAAGCTCGCGGCGGGTTCGACCCATCTCGTGCTCGACATCCCACTGGGGCCGACGGCCAAAGTGCGTTCGATGCGCGAGGCGCTACAGCTGCGCAAGCTCTTCGAATACGTGGCGCTTCGGCTGGGCTTGGTGATCGACGTGGTCATCACCGACGGGCGTCAGCCGGTGGGATTCGGCATCGGACCGGTGCTGGAGGCGCGCGACGTGATGCGCGTGCTGGAAAACGACCCGCGCGCGCCCATCGATCTGCGCCAGAAAGCGCTGCGGCTCGCCGGACGAGTGATCGAATTCGACCCCGACGTGCGTGGCGGCGACGGGTTCGCCATCGCCCGCGACATCCTCGATTCGGGACGCGCCTTGGCCAAGATGCGCGCCATCGTCAAGGCGCAGGGAGAAAAACCGTTCGATCACAATGCGCCGCCGCTTGCGACGCAATGGTTCGAGGTGACGGCGCCCGTCGAGGGAGTCGTCACCGAAATCGACAACTTGCACCTGGCCCAGATCGCTCGGCAGGCAGGGGCGCCAAAGGTCAAGGGTGCTGGCGTGGATCTGTTCAAGAAACTGGGCGATCCCGTTGCCCGAGGCGAGCCGCTCTACCGCGTCTATGCCCAATACCCAGCGGATTTACTGTTCGCGCGGCGCAGCTGTGAGCGGGCCACGGGCTATCGCATCGGGGCCCCGTCAGAGGTGGTCGAGGTTTATACGGAGTTCTGATGCTGCTCTTTTTTCCCGAAGAAGAAGGGCTCGCGCGGCGGCTGGCCTCGGCGATCGGCTGCGAACCGGTGCCGATCGAGCGTCACCGTTTCCCCGATGGCGAAATCAAGCTGCGCCTGCCCGAGCGGCTGCCCGACAAGGTCGTATTGCTGCGCGGCCTCGATCATCCCAACGAGAAGCTCGTCGAGTTGCTGCTCGCCGGGTCTGGGCTGCACGAGGCGGGGGTACGGCGCATCGTGCTGGCGGCGCCGTATTTTCCCTACTTGCGTCAGGACAAGGCGTTTGCCCCTGGAGAAGTGGTGAGCGCCTTCGTGGTGGGACGTTTCGTCGCGTCCTGCGTCGAGGCGCTCGTCACCGTCGATCCGCATCTGCACCGCATCGCTCGGCTCGACGAGGCCGTGCCGGTCTCTCCTGCGCTCGCCCTGAGTGCTGCGCCGCTCCTCGGTGAGCTCGCGGTGCGCGAGCGTGGGCGACCGCTCCTCGTCGGCCCCGACGAAGAGTCGCGCGCCTGGGTCGAGGCGGCCGCGCGGGCCGTCGGCCTGGACTGCGCCGTGGGGCGGAAGGAGCGGCGCGGCGACCGGGACGTCGAGGTGACCCTGCCCAAGGGGCTGGACGTCCGTGGCCGGGCGGTGGTGGTGCTCGACGACGTGGCGAGCACGGGGCGTACGCTCGCCCAAACCGTGCGAACCCTGTGCGCGGCCGGGGCGGCATCGGTGGACGTGGCGGTGACGCATGCGCTCTTCGTCGAGGATGCGCTCGAGACCGTGCGTGCAGCCGGTGCCGGAGCGATCTGGAGCACCGACACGATCGCGCATCCCACGAACGCGGTGAGCGTGGCGCCGCTGATGGCACAGGCGATTCTTGCCGCCTTTTAGGCGTTCGCTTCCTGGTGCTTCATCGCCACCAGCAGGCTGCACGGCAGTGTATCGAGCAGCGAGTGCCCCACCGAGCCGTGCCACCAGCGATCGAGGGGGCCACGCCGGCGGTGACCGACGACCACCAGGTCCGCATGCACTTCTTCGGCATACTCCCCGATCACCGGTGCCGCTTCGCCCACTCGGACGACTCCGTCGACTTCCAATCCGGCATTTCTGAAGCGCTCAATGCCTTCTTCCAGGATGTGATTGATGCGGGCGTAGTCTTCGTCGAGGCAGTCTTCCGGCACCACCACTTGCGCGTACTTGGCCTCGGGCGGAACCGCCATCACCGCGAGCAGGTGGCAGCGCGCGCCGACGAGTCCGGCGAGATCGATTCCTTCGGACAATGCGGCTTGCCCTTCGGCGCTGCCGTCGTAGGCGAAGACGATGGTACGGTAGGTCATGGCGACCCCTCTGGCTGGCCTGGGTTCAGTGTAGTCGGTGCGGCATTGCATGGGCGTTTCAGCGGCGACCTTTCATCAAATAACCGGGCAACAGGGAGAGCAGGAAGACGATGCCGACGAGGGCGAACCCGTCGCTGTAAGCCATGCTCTGGGCTTTGGCCGCGAGCACCTTGTCGAGAAAGTTCAAGGCGCCGCCCGCCTGATAGGCATGGGAGGGCGGAACGCCGGCGACGGCGTGAATCTGCTCGAGCATCTGGATCACGTAGCGCGTCGTGCCGTTGGCCTCGGTCTGGGTGGCGGTCAGGGCGGCGGAATGGAAAGCGAAACGGATTTCGACGGCCGCCGACAAGAGGCTCACGCCGAAAGCACCGCCCAGCTGACGCATGAAGTTGATGGTACCCGTGCCTTGCGCGAGCAGCTCCGGCGGCAACGCCGACAGCGCCCCGGCGTTCAAGGCCGGCATCATCACCCCGAGCCCGACGCGTCCCAGCAGCACCATCATCGCCATGTCCCAGAAGGAGACGTCGACGTCG
>JAQUGB010000202.1 GCA_028684345.1 Tepidiphilus sp.
TAGGGCATGCGGCTCTGCGAGCGATGGGTGATCTCGATGCGCTCGCCCAGGCCAGCAAAGAGCACGGTATGGTCGCCTACGATGTCCCCGCCGCGGATGGTGGAAAAACCAATCTGCCGCGACGGGCGCACCCCCACCTCTCCCTGACGGCCGTAGACCGCCTCACGATCGAGATCGAGGCCCAACACGCGGGCGACGGTGCGCCCCATTTCGAGTGCGGTTCCTGACGGGGCATCCACTTTGTTGCGGTGATGCGCCTCAATAACCTCTACGTCGTACCCTTCGCCGAGCAAGGCGGCGGCGCCTTCCAGCAGCCGGAAGACAACGTTGACCCCGACGGCCATGTTGGGCGCGAGGACGATGGGAATCTCCTTGGCGGCCTGTTCGATCAAGGCCCGCTGCTCGGCGTCGAACCCGGTGGTGCCGATCACCACGGATTTACCCAGCCGCTGAGCCACTCGGACAAGCCCGACGGTGACCCCCGGTCGCGTGAAGTCGATGACGCAATCCGCCGCGGCAACTGCTGTCTCGGGATCTTCGCCGATGAGCACACCGGTGCTCCGTCCAATTGGATCCCCCGCGTCGCGGCCGATCCATTCGCTGCCGGGGCGCACGAAGGCCGCCGCAAGCTCGATGCCCGGATCCTCGAGCGCTGCCTCGACCAGCATCCGCCCCATCCGGCCGCCCGCACCGGCAATCGCCACCCGGACCGGTTTCATGGTGCATTCTCCTCTTTCGTCTGCCCTTTGGTTTCGGCGCCGCCCCCCGCTTCACCACTTGCCGGCTCAGGCTCCTCTTTTTTCTTCTTCTCCTCTTTTGGCGGCTTGCCGGGAACCTCGACCACGCGCGGTGCGGAACTCGTCACCGGCGCGCCCCCTTCGGCCGGCATCACGTCGCCGGCCACGCGCACGAGCACGTCGTTCTCGAAAAACACGGTGAGGCGCCGCTGCTGGATCGTGCCGTCACCCTTTTTCACGTAGTAGACGTAGTCCCAGCGATCGTTGCGGAATGGATCGACGAGCAGCGGCGTTCCCAGAAGGAAACGGACCTGGTCGCGCGTCATCCCCTTCTCCAAACGAGAGACGGCTTCCGGATCCTGGAAATTACCCTGGCGCACGTCGGCACGGTAGGGCGAAGCCAGGCCCGCCAGTCGGTCCATCGAGCACGCGCTCGAGAGCAGCGCCAACGCGACGGTCGGCAAGAGAATACGAGGCGACATGAGTCTCACTAAGGTTCTGCCGAACGGCGAAAAACTATATCATAGCGCATGTCGTGCCGCCGGAACGCACGCACCAAGATGAGGGCTTCTGCCGATGGACAACACGAAGAATCTACGCAACATGGGCCTCAAGGCCACCTACCCGCGGCTCAAGATCCTCGAGCTCTTCCAGAGCGGTGAACACCGCCACCTCACCGCCGAGGACGTCTATCGCCTGCTCGACGCCGCCGGCGTGGAAATCGGGCTCGCCACCGTCTATCGGGTGCTCACGCAGTTCGAGCAAGCCGGCGTGCTGGAGCGGCACCACTTCGAGTCGGGCAAGGCGATTTTCGAGCTGGCCGCCGGCGAGCACCACGATCATCTCGTCTGTCTGGACTGCGGCCACATCGAAGAGTTCTTCGACGCGACGATCGAGGCGCGGCAGCGAGAAATCGCCCAGGAACGCGGCTTCGAGGTTGCCGATCACGCGATGTACCTCTACGCCCACTGCCGGCGCGAGAATTGCCCGAACCGCCAGAAGGGCGAATAGCGCCGCGCAAACCGTTCAGAAAACGTGCCGCATCCCGACGAAGAAGAACCCCGTATCACCGACCGTCTCCTGTGCCGCATGGCCGTTGCGGGCCGCGTCGGTCTGACCCAGCCATTGCATTTGGCCCCCAGTCCAAGCCGTCGTGATCGATTGCCGTATAACCGGCATACGCGGTGGTTACCGGCCGAATGGATGGCAGCGAACGCCACTGAACGAAAGCTTCCTTCCCACGTCACCGCGTTGTTCCAGCGCGCTGGCGAATTGGGTGTGATCGACAAGCGCCCCCGCAGGGAGAGCCAACTCTGCGGACTGGGCACAGCGGAGAGCAAGGCGTCATAGGCGTAGGTAAAATAGCCCGGCGAACGCCTCGTGTTTCGAGGACGCTCGCCGGGCCGATCAGAAAAAAACCGAGCTAGACAAGACGCACAGGCTGTGCGCCTAGCATCGTTTCGGTCTCGGAAGATGCCTTTGGCAGCTAATATGCTTTTGGATAATCTCCAAGAAGGGCCTGTGCATGATGACGGAGGTGATCGTCGATGAAAGTAGCCACGAAGTAATAGCTGTGATCGTAGCCGGGGTGACGCCGTAGCTGCAGCGGATGCCCGACTGCGGCACAGGCGGCTTCGAGCGCTTCCGGATGGAGCTGTTCGGCGAGGAATTCGTCCGCTGCCCCTTGATCGACGAGTAGAGGCAGGCGTTCCGGAGCCTGGGCGATAAGCTCGCAGGCGTCCCATTGCCGCCAGCGTTGGGGATCGTCCCCGAGGTAGGCGCGAAACGCTTTCTGCCCCCAAGGGCAGCGGCTGGGGTTGGCGATGGGAGCAAACGCCGAGACCGAGGCGTAGCGGCCAGGATTTTTCAGGGCACAGACGAGCGCGCCGTGCCCGCCCATGGAATGCCCGCTCACTGCGCGCCGATCGGTCACCGGCAGGTGGGCCTCGACCAGGGCCGGCAGTTCATGTACCACGTAATCATACATTCGGTAATGAGCCGACCAGGGTGCCTCTGTGGCATTGACGTAGAAACCCGCGCCGGAACCCAAATCGTAGCTGTCGTGCTCTTCGGGAAGATGGGTGCCGCGCGGGCTCGTGTCCGGACAGACGAGGGCAAGCCCCAGTTGCGCGGCGAGTCGCTGTGCCCCGGCTTTCTGCATGAAGTTTTCGTCCGTGCAGGTCAGACCCGAGAGCCAGTAGAGCACCGGCACGGGGGCGTGTTCGGCTCGAGGCGGCAGATACACGCCGAAGACCATGTCGGTGCCGGTGCTTTCGGAGGCGTGGCGGTAGC
>JAQUGB010000203.1 GCA_028684345.1 Tepidiphilus sp.
AGGGCGGTTTTTTGGCCTAGTGAATTTGCCATGCAATCTCCAGGGCACAGGAGAAAAAAGCTTGGGTGGGAATCGAAGATCCTCCCACCCAAGGAGAAAAAGAATGCCTACTTGTCCGAGTGATTAATTCTCCAAGCGGCAAGCTCCGGTGCCTGCACTACAGCGGGTGTTTTTCTTGAGAGCAGCAGTCCCTTGAGATTTTGGTGTGAAAGTGATAGAGGCATTAGCAGCGTAGTTAGCGGTAGTTGGAGCGGCAGCAGGGTTTACGCTAGCACATGCGCTTGGGCGAAACGCAGAGATGGTGCGTCCATCAGCCAAATTGGCTACCGCCGCGCTCATGTACGCCTTGGCTTCCGCCAGGCAGGCACTGTTTGCCGCGCGCTGGGTGTAGTCGCGGTATTGGGGCAGCGCGATGGCCGCCAAGATGCCGATGATCGCCACGACGATCATCAGCTCGATGAGGGTGAAGCCCTGTTGCATGCGTTTCATGGTGATGCTCCTCGTTGGTTGGAAAGGATGCGCACGACGGGTGCGTCGGCAAGGCTAGGGTAGCGCGGCGGCGATCGCGGTGTAAAGGGGTGCGGGGGAAAAATTTTTATTCCTTTTAATTCAATGACTTGTGATGGCGTCTGCACTGCGTGTCGTGGATGGAGGGCGCATGGGAGGAAGGGGTACATCAAATTTTGCTGTGGACCTGGGGATGCAGCGTGGGTGTGCGGGGGCGCGACGCGGGGTTTGCCGCAGCCGCTGGGCGTCATTCGGCCAGGCCGAGCCGCTGCATCCAGTAGCGCAGCTTGGCCAGCGTCCAGCCGAGCTCGCGGGCGGTCTTGCTCTGGTTCCAGCGGTTGCGTTCGAGGACAGCGACGAGGGCGGCAGCATCCAGCGGAGCGTCGCGATCCGGCGGGCAGTGCTGGAATCCGTCGAGGATCTGGGCGAGCCGCTCGGCGCGCAGGGGCTTGGTGAGGAAGTCGTGCGCGCCGAGTTTGACCGCGTGCACGGCGGTGTCGATGTCGCCGTAGGCGGTGAGGACGACGACGGGGGTGAGGGGGCGGCGTTCGCGGGCGTAGGGCACGAGCTCGAGGCCGTTGCCGTCGGGCAGACGCAGATCGGTGAGGATGAGGTGGTAGGGGGTGGCCGTGTCGGCGAGCACCTTGCGGGCACCGGCGCAGTCGCCCACGGAGTCGGCCTGCCAGCCGTGGCGGCGCAGGGCGAGCGTGAGGAGGGTGCGCAGGTCGGGCTCGTCGTCGATGATGAGGGCACGTGGCATGCCGGAATGATAACGGCTCGGGCTGGCGATGAGAAGGGGGTGGCGCTCAGCGCCGGCCGTAGCCGGCGATGGCTTCCCGCGCTTCGGCGATCTCTTCGTCCGTGAGATGGACCGGCTCGCCGAGCGTGCAGGCCCTCAGGTAGTGTTCGCATAGGGTTTCCAGATCCTGCGCGAGCGCGAGCGCTTGGGGGAGATCGCGGCCGAAGACGAGCATGCCGTGATTGGCCATGAGGCAGGCGCGTCGGCCTTCGAGGGCTTCGAGCACGGCGTCGGAGAGCGCCTGGGTGCCGAAGCGGGCGTAGCGGGCGCAGCGCACGTCAGGGCCGCCGAAGCGCAGGATCATGTAGTGGAAGGGGGGAAGGTCGCGGCGGTGGCAGGCGAGCGCCGTGGCCGCCGGGCTGTGGCAGTGGATGACGGCGCCGGCTTCGGGCCGGCGGCGGTAGAGGTCGCGGTGGAAGCGCCATTCGCTCGACGGGGGCCAGGGGCCGGAGGGGATGCCTTCGAGGGTCATCGGGACCATCATGTCGGCGCCGAGTTCTTCCGGCGGGATGCCGGAGGGGGTGATGAGAAAGCCTTGGGCGGTGCGCACGCTGAGGTTGCCGGCGCTGCCAGGGTTGAGCCCGGTCTCGGCCAGGCGGCGGGCGGCGGCAAGAAGCGCGCGGGCGGAGTCGGTCATCGATCGGACTCCGGGAAGAGTTTGGCGGCGGCGAGTGGCGCGGGCCAGGCGCCGGTCTCGGTGAGGATGGCGGTGATCCAGCGCGCGGGGGTGAGGTCGAAGGCGGGGTTGCGCACCCGGGCGGGAAGCGGCGTGAGGCGCACGGGCACGGGGCCGTTCGCGCCGGGCGGCAGGCCGGCGACAGTGAGGACTTCGTCGGCGGCGCGCTCTTCGATGGGGATGGCGGCGCCGTCGGGGCAGGCGGGGTCGAAGGTGGTGGCGGGCGCCGCCACGAGGAAGGGCACGCCGTGGGCGTGCGCGGCGAGGGCTTTGAGGTAGGTGCCGATCTTGTTGGCGACGTCGCCGTTGCGGGCGATGCGATCAGCCCCGACGAGCACGAGGTCGATGTCGCCCTGGGCGATGAGCAGGCCGGCGGCGTCGTCGGCGATGAGGGTGGCGGGCACGCCGGCTTGCGTGAGTTCCCAGTGGGTGATGAGCCCCTGGTTGCGCGGCCGGGTTTCGCTGACGAAGACTTCGAGCGCAATGCCGGCGGCGTGGGCGAGGTAGATGGGGGAAAGCGCGGTGCCGGCGCCGCAGGTGGCGACCCAGCCGGCGTTGCAGTGCGTGAGCACGCGCACGGGGCGGCCGAGCCGGCGGGCGAGCGTCTCGATCCAGGGCAGCCCGGCGCGGCCGATGGCTTCGCAGCGCGCGGCGTCGTCGCGGCGCTGGCGTTCGGCTTCGCGCCAGGCGGCGACGGGGCGCTCGGAGGGCGGCAGCGGCGCGAGCACGGTGCGCTGCGCTTCGAGCGCGAGGCGCAGGTTCACCGCGGTGGGGCGGGTGGCGAGCAGCCGGGCGATCGCCGCTTCCAGGGCGGCGTCGCTCGCGTCGCGCTCCAGGGCGAGGGCGAGGCCATGGGCGGCGGCAACGCCGATGAGCGGTGCGCCGCGCACGCGCAGGGCGACGATGGCTTCGAGCACGTCGTCGAGCGTGCCGAGCCGGCGCTCGGCGACGCGCCAGGGAAGCTCGGTCTGATCGAGAATGACGATGGCGTTGCCATCGCGGCGCAGGG
>JAQUGB010000204.1 GCA_028684345.1 Tepidiphilus sp.
CGGCATAGGCGCCGTAGAGCAGTCCGAAGTTGGTGACCGAGGTGACGTCGAACACGATGGGTTCGACCAAGCGCGTTGCGTGCGGGGCCACGCTCCAGAAGGGATCGGCGGCAGGGTTCCATCCCAGGGCGGCAAACGCCTTGGCACCCCATAGCCCTACGCCATAGACGATGCCCCAGGGCTGACCGGCCACGATCAGGTGCAGTGCTGCGAGCAAGGCGAGCAGGATGGCGCCGATCACCCAGCGCCGCGGCCAGGGGCCAGCGCTGCGGGCATGCGGCAGGGTGAGCAATGCCACCAGAGCGCAGCCGGCTAGCGTGAGGGCGAGCGCCGTCGGCCAGCCGTAGCGCAGCAGGTCGACGGGCGGCAGACCCCCGAGGGCGACCCAGGCCGGCTGATGCGAGGCGCCAAGGAAGCTGCCGAGCACGAAAGTGGGCAACACCACCACCGAGAGCGGCGACCCGGCGCCCGCCTTGTAGAGCGTACCGGAGCCGCAGCCGTCGGTGAGCTGCATCGCCGCGCCGAAGAGGAACGCGCCGAGCAGCAGGCTGAGCGTGAGGGGAGCCACCGCGCCGACGAGTTCGCCGGGGTGCGCGGCCAGCAGCGGCAGCATCAGACCGGAGGCAAGTGCGAGCAAGAGCAGCTGCGCCCACAGCCCGTGCGGATTGCGCCGCTCGATGTAGTCGCGCCAGCCGGTGGTGAAGCCGAAGCGGCAGCCCTGCAGCACGGCGCCGAATCCGAGCCCCAGTAGCGTCAGTAGTCCTTGGCGCAAGCCGGCGGACAAGGTAATGGCGAACACCAGCGCGGTTGCGCCGGTGACGAGGACGACACGGCGAACCAACATGGTGGACCTCACTGGGCGACCCAGCGCTTGGCCTCGCGCACCAGCGCCTGCAAGCGGGAGGGTTCGTGGTCCATCGGCAGGTCGCGCCTGCTCCAGGCGACCACCGATTCGGGGTAGAGCAGCACGTCTTCGCGGCCCAGGAGTTCCGAGAGCACGAACCAGTCAGTGGCGGCCCAATGTCCGGTATTGCAGAAGACGACCGTGGGCTCGGCACCGATCAGATTTTCCTGAGCAGCGATGGCGCGAAGCTCCTCCAGGGGCTTGAGCCGTTTGCCGTCGGCGGCAAAGAAGCGTGCATGCGGCAGCGATACCGCGCCGGGCAGCGTGCCGTAGCGTGCCGCGCCGGCGTGGCGGGTCTCACCGTGGAAGAACGGTTCGGGGCGGGCATCGATGAGCCGGGTGGGCGAGCCGGTTTGGAGGCGTTCGGCCAAGGCATCGGTACTGAGAATGCGTCGGGAATCGAAACGGACGGTGAAGTTGCTGGGCTCGGGGCGAGGTTCGGCGGTGACGAGATCGTGACCGTCTTCGGCCCAACCGAGGGTGCCTCCGTCGAGCACCGACAGGCGCGTGAGCCCGCCCACCTTGAGCGTCCAGTAGACGCGCGCGGCAGCGCCGAAGTCGGTGGCGTCCTTGCCCGCATGGGCGACGATCACATGGACGTTTTGGTCGATGCCGGCGCGGCGCAGCGCTTCGGTCAGCGTCTGTTCGGAGGGCAGGGCGCCGGGGTTGTCGGCCGGGCCGCGAAAGACACCGTAAGGAATATTGACCGCACCGGGAAGGTGGCCCGTGGCGTATTCCGCAGCGGGACGGATGTCGAGCACGCGCACGCTGGCATCGCGCAACAGCGGCACGAGTTCGTCCGGCGTGAGCAAGGGCCGCACCGGCTGGGTTTGCGCGGCGGCGAGGACGGAAAAACCCAGCAGGAACGTCACCAGGAGTGAGCGGCAGGAGAAGAGAAGGAAACGCATCGCCATCACCTCAACGTGTACTCTCGAAGTCGAGGTGGGCGATGATAGAAGAGGACGACGCGTTCGCGAAGGAGGCTGGAGGGGTTTGTTTATGAATTTCGGTCATAAATTCACCGCGATGAGGCGACGAGCCGATCTGCTGCCTCGTCTCTTCGCGGCGTCCGGGCGCCCAGAGGGCAGGATTTTTGCCGTGTTCAGTCCCGTCCCATGGCGTAGAACTCGTCGTTGGGGCGCAGGGCGCTCATGTTGGCGATGCGGTTGCTCATGCCGTAGAAAGCGGCGATGGCGCCGATGTCCCAAATGTCGTCGAGCGTGAAGCCATGGGCGCGCAAGGCGGCGAAGTCTTCGTCGGTGACCTCGGCCGAGCGCAGCGCCACTTTCATGGCGTAGTCGAGCATGGCGCGCTGGCGCGGGGTGATCTCGGCGCGGCGGTAATTGACGGCGAGCTGGTCCGACAGGCGCGGGTTCTTGCTGCGCAGGCGCACGATGGCTCCGTGGGCGATCACGCAGTAGAGGCAGTCGTTGGCCGCCGAGGTGGCCACCACGATCATCTCGCGCTCGGCCTTGGTGAGGCCGGTGGTCTTTTCCATGAGAGCGTCGTGATAGGCGAAGAAGGCGCGGAATTCGTCGGGCCGGTGGGCGAGGGCGAGGAAGACGTTGGGTATGAATCCGGTCTTTTCTTGCACCGCGAGGATGCGGGCGCGGATGTCTTCGGGCAGCTCGTCGAGCCGAGCGACGGGAAAGCGGCTGATGCGGCGTTCTTCGCTCATGGGGTGTCTCCTCCTTGAATGGAAAAAGCCCGCACGCGGCGGGCTCCTGGCGGTGTTTCAGCGCACCTGCTGGGCGAGTTCGCCCGTGCGGTAGCGCTCGGCCATCTTTTCGAGCGGAATCGGCTTGATCTTGCTCGCCATGCCGGCACAGCCGAAGGCCTCGTAGCGCGACTTGCACAGGGCCTTGGCGGCGGCGCGCGCCGGTTTGAGGTATTCGCGCGGGTCGAACTTGTCGGGCGACTCGGCGAAGAAGCGGCGGATCGCGCCGGTCATCGCCAGACGGATGTCGGTGTCGATGTTGATCTTGCGCACGCCGTAGCGGATGGCGGTTTGAATTTCCTCGACGGGCACGCCATAGGTCTCTTTCATGTCGCCGCCGTAGCGCCGGATCTCTTCGAGCAGCTCCT
>JAQUGB010000205.1 GCA_028684345.1 Tepidiphilus sp.
AAGGCGCTGAAGGCTCCGGTGACGGTGGATGCGGGCGATCTCGAGACCTATCTCGGCGTGCGCAAGTACACCTTCGGCGTGGCCGAGAAAGAGAACCAGGTGGGGCAGGTCACCGGACTTGCCTGGACCGAAGTGGGCGGCGAACTCCTCACCGTGGAAGCGGCGGTGATGCCGGGCAAAGGCAAGGTCATCACCACGGGCAAGCTCGGCGAGGTCATGCAGGAATCCATCCAGGCGGCCATTACCGTGGTGCGCAAGCGCGCGCGCAAGCTCGGCATCCCGGAGGATTTCTACGAGAAGACCGACGTGCACGTGCACCTGCCCGAAGGCGCGATCCCCAAAGACGGTCCTTCGGCCGGTATCGCCATCACCACGGCGCTCGTCTCCGCGCTCACCGAGATTCCGGTGCGCTGCGACGTGGCCATGACCGGCGAGATCACCCTGCGGGGGGAAGTGCTGGCGATCGGCGGGCTCAAGGAGAAGCTCCTTGCCGCCGTGCGCGGCGGCATCCGCAAGGTGCTCATTCCCGAGGAGAACGTCAAGGATCTGGCCGAGATCCCTGACAACGTGAAGAACGCCGTGGAGATCATCCCCGTGCGCTGGATCGAGCAGGTGCTCGAGCTCGCCCTCGAACGCAAGCCCGAGCCGCTCGCGCCGGCAAGTGAGCCGCCTGTGGCCACGGTCGCGGTTACGGCGACCGCCGCGGGCACGGGGGCAGCCGAACTGCCGCACTGAGCCCGCGGCGTTTGCCAGGAAGCGCCGGTGATGGTACCATTGCCGGCGCTCGAGGCGGGTGCTTAGCTCAGTTGGTAGAGCGTCGCCCTTACAAGGCGAATGTCGGCGGTTCGAGTCCGTCAGCACCCACCATGCTCCTACCCCGCCATGCTATCATTGAACGATTGGTACATGAGAGGGCTGGCGCGATGGTGCAGCCATCGTTTCTGGGGCGGAACGTGGAGATGCTGGAACACGCCATCGCGGCCAAACTCGCCGTGCTGGGGCTGGATCCGACGAACGCGCAGCAGATGCGCGATCTCGCCCGAGAAGCGCTCGACACCGATCCGCAAAAAATCTCCCAGCATTTCTATGCGTCTTCGCTCGAGCCGCGCGTGCGCGCCGAGCTCTTGGGGCTCATCGCCCTCATGTTCCAGACCATGGCCTCCGCAGCGAACATGGGGGAGGAGCTGCACGGCGGCCCCGTGTGGGAGGCTGTGGCGCGGCCGATCTACGAAGAAGCCGAGGCCCGCGGGCTCCTTCCCGCAAAAGGGGCGTGAATGCGGTCCGATCCTGCCTCGTCCCCTGCTCGACTCGAGACGCGCCTGCGGCTCGCCCTGGAAGCGGCCGGACTGGCGACGTGGGATCTGGATTTCGTGCATGAGACCGCCTGGCTCGATGCCCAATGGAGCCGTTGGATGGGCTTGGGTAACGAGCCCGTCAGCCTCAGCTTTGCCGAATGGCGTTCCTTGGTCCATCCCGACGACTGGCCCAAGGTTCGCTCGGCCCTCATCGATCTCCTCAAGGGAAAAACCTCCGTCTATCAGCAGCGTTACCGTGTCCGCACACCGGATGGCCGCATCCTGTGGCTCGAAGATCGTGGCCAGGTATGTGACCGCGATCCTACGACGGGGCGCGCGTTGCGTGCGATCGGTGTGTCGCGTGACGTGACCCAGGAAGAAGAAAAAATCCAGCGAAATCGCCTCTTGACCGCAGCGCTGCGCCATGCGCCGGTAGGCATCATGATCGCGGCGGCCGACGGTACCGTCGAATGGGTCAATCCGGCTCTCGAGCAGATCACCGGTTATCGTGCCGATCAGCTGATCGGTACGCGTGCTGGATATTTGTTACACAGCGGCTTACAACCAGAATCGTTTTATCGAGAATTATGGGAGACGATCTCTCAGGGAGAGATTTGGCAAGGGCGGGTGCTCAACAAAACGGCAACGGGAGAATTGCGCCACCACGACGTGATGATCGCACCCGTCACCGACAGAGAAGGGCGGCCTGTACATCATTACATCGCCACCTATCGCGACGTCACCGACCAGGTACTGCTCGAGGAGCGGCTCGAACGCATGGCCATGACCGATCCCCTCACCGAGCTGCCCAACCGCCGCGCTTTTCTCGAGGCAATGCAAAAGGAGTTCCAGCGCGTCATTCGTTCCGGATTCACGATCAATTCCTCCTTTTGCCTCCTCGATCTCGATCACTTCAAACGAATCAACGATACCCTGGGCCATGCTGCGGGCGATGCCGTGCTGCGCCATTTCGCCCAGACGGTGCGGCAAACCTTGCGACAGATGGACCTCTGCGGCCGGCTGGGGGGAGAGGAGTTCGGCATCCTGTTGCCGCAAACCGACGATAAAGCAGCGACCCAAGCGATCGAACGCCTCATGCGTACCATTCGCCAAAGCGTCGTCGTCTACGAAGGCCATGCGATCCGCTATACGATGAGTGCAGGGGGGACCTCTTTCTCGATCAAGGACCGCACCATCGACGATGTTTTCGCCCGTGCCGACCGGGCGCTCTATCAAGCCAAAGAGCATGGCCGGGATCGGCTGGTCTGGATCGATCCGGAAGAAGAGGATTGAAACGTTTCACTTCGAGGAGTTTTTCATGGATTTGTGCGTGATCGGGACCGGCTATGTCGGCCTCGTGACGGGGGCGTGTTTTGCCGAGATGGGCAACGAGGTGTGGTGCGTCGATGTCGATGCGGCCAAGATCGAGGGGCTGAAAGCCGGGAAGCTGCCCATCTACGAGCCGGGGCTCGACGAGATCGTGGTCCGTAATTACCGCGAGGGGCGGCTGCGTTTCACCACCGATTTGGGCGAGGCGATGGCCGAGTGCGACGTGCTCTTCATCGCCGTGGGCACCCCTCCGCTCGAGGATGGCTCGGCCGACCTGCAGCACGTGCTCACGGTGGCGCGCGACATCGGCCGGCGGCTTACGCGCTACAGCGTGATCGTCGACAAATCCA
>JAQUGB010000206.1 GCA_028684345.1 Tepidiphilus sp.
TCCCTGAAGAGGCCTGGGCACTCGCGCGGCGATTCTGGCCCGGCCCTTTGACGCTCGTGCTTACGCGCCGCCCCGAAGTGCCGCTGGAGGTCACCGGCGGGCAGGAGACGGTGGCGCTGCGCGTGCCGGCGCACCCCGTGGCCTTGGCGCTGCTGCGCGCCTTCGGCTCGGGGCTCGCGGCGCCCAGCGCCAACCGCTTCGGCCGGGTGAGCCCGACCACCGCCGCCGACGTGATCGAAGAATTGGGCAACCAAGTGGCGCTCGTGCTCGACGGCGGCCCCTGCCCGGTGGGGGTGGAATCGACCATCCTCGATCTCTCCCGCCTCGACACCGTGGGTCCCGTCATTCTGCGTCCCGGCGCGATCGGCGCAGAATCATTGGCCGAGGTACTGGGGCGACCCGTGGCCGCGGCCGATGGCGGTGCACCGCGCGTCTCGGGGTCGTTGCCGGGGCATTATGCGCCAGCGACGCCCGTGCGTCTGGCCGCGGCCGGGGAGATCCAGGCGCTCGTCTCCCGTCTGCTCGCCCAAGGCAAACGCATCGCCCTGTGGAGCCGGCATCCGCTCGATCTGCCGGGGGTGAGAGGGTATGAGATGCCCGCCACCCTGGAAGACTTGGCGCGCCTCCTTTATGCCCGGCTGCGCGCCTTCGACCGACTCGGGGTCGACGAGATCGTCATCGAACGCCCGCAAGGGGAAGGCCCCCTGGCGCGGGCGATCGCCGACCGCCTGGAGCGCGCCGCGCGCGGCTCCGGCGGGCGTTGAACCGTGCGGTTGCGATTCGTAATGCACAGCGTTATCATGAAAAAATAAAATGGGCGAGGGGAAAACGTGAAACCTTCCGAAGTCCTTGCGTTGCGCCGTGACCTTATTCGACGCGTGATCGAGGCGCATCATGCCCGCAATGCCCGGATATTCGGTTCCGTCGTGCAGGGTCGAGATACCGAGGATAGCGACTTGGACATCCTCGTCGATCCTACGCCCGAAACAACGCTGTTCGATCTCGGCGCGATCCGCCATGAACTCGAGACCTTGCTGGGGATCCGAGTGGACGTGCTGACGCCCAAGGCTTTGCCAGAAAAAATCCGCGCCCAAGTGCTTGCCCAGGCCCACCCTTTATGACCGCCGACCGACGGCGTCTTGCCGACTACCTTGCGCACATCCTTGAAGCCATCGAACGTATCGATCGCTATACCGCCGAGATGGACGAGGTGACTTTCCTGAATGACTCATTGGTCCAGGATGCCGTGGTGCGAAATTTCGAGGTGATCGGCGAGGCGAGCAGAAATATAGACAAACACTACCCCGATTTCGCGATGGCGCATCCTGAATTGCCCTTGTCGATTGCCTATCAGATGCGCAACGTGCTTGCCCATGGTTATTTCAAGGTGGACTATGAGATCGTCTGGAGGACGATTCATCGCAGTTTGCCAGGTTTGCATCGGCAAGTAACCCGCCTTTTGCAAGAGCTTTCCTCCAATGAGGACATTCCATGAAATGCCGTCGGGTGACCACCCTCTAGCGCTTCATCCACACTTTTGCGTTTCAACTATGATGCCGGTTGATTTTTTCGAGGAGCCGTTTCGATCATGACCGTCCGCACGCGTTTTGCTCCTAGTCCCACGGGTTATCTGCACATCGGCGGTGCACGCACCGCGCTCTTCTCTTGGGCCTATGCCCGCCACCACGGCGGCCAGTTCATCCTGCGCATCGAGGACACCGACCGCGAGCGTTCCACTGCCGAGGCGGTCCAGGCCATTCTCGATGGCATGCATTGGCTGGAGCTCGACTATGACGAAGGGCCTTACTACCAGACCCGGCGCATGGAGCGCTACCGCGAGGTGATCGCGCAGATGCTCGCGGCCGGCACCGCCTATTACTGCTACATGAGCCCGGAGGAGCTGGAAGCGCTGCGCGAGGCCCAGCGTGCCCGCGGAGAAAAGCCGCGCTACAACCGCCGCTGGCGCCCCGAGCTCGGTAAAACCCTGCCGCCTCCGCCGCCGGGCGTGCAGCCGGTCGTGCGGTTCAAGAATCCGCTCAGTGGCACCGTTGCCTGGGACGATCTCGTCAAAGGGCGCATCGAATTTGCCAACGAAGAGCTCGACGACTTCGTGATCGCCCGTGCCGACGGCACCCCCACCTACAATTTCTGCGTGGTGGTCGACGACTGGGACATGGGCATCACGCACGTCATCCGCGGTGACGATCACGTCAACAATACGCCGCGCCAGATCAACCTCTACCTCGCGCTCGGCGCCCCCCTGCCGCAGTTCGCCCACCTCCCCATGATCCTGGGGCCGGATGGGCAGAAACTGTCGAAGCGCCACGGGGCGGTGTCGGTGATGCAGTACCACGAAGACGGCTATCTGCCGGAAGCGGTGATCAACTATCTCGCCCGTCTGGGTTGGAGTCATGGCGACGACGAGATTTTCACGCGCGAGCAGTTCGTTGCCTGGTTCGACCTCAAAGACGTCAATCCTTCGGCGGCGCGCTTCGACTTCGACAAGCTGCGCTGGCTGAACGCACACTACATCAAGCAGACCGAGGTGGGCCGGCTCGCGGTCGATTGCGCCGAGCGGCTCACGCGGCGCGGTGTCGCGGTTGCGGACGCGACAGCGCTCGAACCGGTGGTGGCGCTCTATCAAGATCGGGTGCAGACCCTGGAGGAACTGGCCGACTGCGCCGAGCCGTTCGTGATCGAGGTGCATCCTGCGGCCGAATTACGAGAAAAACATCTCGACGAAGCCGCCGTCCGGGCGCTCGCCGAGCTCCGTCGCCGGCTCGAGGCGATCCCGGAAGAGGAATGGCGGCGGGAGCGGCTTGCCGCAGCGATCAAGGAGACGCTCGCCGCGGCCGGCGTGAAGATGCCCAAGCTCGGCATCCCGCTGCGGGTGGTGCTGCTGGGCGTGCCGCAATCGCCGGCGCTGGAGGCGGTGCTCGAAGTGCTGGGGCGGGAACGCACGCTCGCGCGGCT
>JAQUGB010000032.1 GCA_028684345.1 Tepidiphilus sp.
TGACCGAAGAAATGCAAAACAAGACCCGGCAGCGCATGGTCGGACGTGTCGTGAGTACCGCCCGAGCCAAGACGGTCGCCGTGTTGGTCGAACGTCGCGTGGCGCATCCCCTCTATGGGAAGATCGTCACCAAATCGCGTAAATTCCATGCGCACTGCGAAGATCCGGAAGTGGCGCTCAACGATGTCGTCGAGATTGAAGAGTGCCGTCCGATTTCCAAGACAAAAACCTGGAAGGTCGTCCGGCTCGTGTCCAAGGCACGTCTTGCCTGATTTGCCCTTGCAATTTTCTGCCGCATCGGTTATAGTGCTGGACTCTTGCCCCGTCGCAAGGCGGGGCGCTTCGTTTTCCTTCGTCGCCTGAGCCGTTTGCGCGCCGAAGGTTTTTGAGTCCAAAACTGTCCGCTCTAGCGGTATAAGTTGGAGATTTTCATGATCCAGATGCAGACCCTCTTGCAGGTCGCCGACAACAGCGGCGCGCGCAAGGTCATGTGTATCAAAGTGCTTGGGGGCTCCAAGCGCCGCTATGCCAACGTCGGCGACATCATCAAGGTGTCGGTCAAGGAAGCGGCCCCGCGCGGGCGCGTCAAGAAAGGCGACGTCTATAACGCCGTCGTCGTTCGCACCGCCAAAGGGGTGCGCCGTCCCGACGGTTCGCTCATCAAGTTCGATGGCAACGCCGCCGTGCTGCTCAACAACAAGCTCGAGCCGATCGGTACGCGTATTTTTGGCCCTGTTACGCGTGAATTGCGTACCGAGCGATTCATGAAGATCGTCTCGCTCGCCCCCGAAGTCATCTGAGGTGTCGCAATGAAGAAGATCCGTAAGGGCGATCAGGTGATCGTGATCGCCGGCAAAGACAAAGGGCGCCGGGGGGTGGTGACGCGCCGCGTCAGCGACGAAAAAGTCATCGTCGAGGGGATCAACCGCGTCAAGAAACACGTGCGCCCCAATCCCCTGCGCGGAATCGCAGGTGGGATCATCGAAAAAGAGATGCCTATCCACATCTCCAACGTCGCGCTATTCAATCCGCAGACCCAGAAAGCCGACCGGGTCGGGATTCGGGTGCTCGAAGATGGCCGTAAAGTGCGCTTCTTCAAGAGTACCGGCGAAGTGGTGGACGTCTAAGGAGCGAACATGGCCCGGTTGCTACAACAGTACAAAGAAAAGGTCGTGCCCGAACTCATCAGCAAGTTCGGTTACAAGTCGATCATGGAAGTGCCGCGCATCTCCAAGATCACGCTCAACATGGGCGTGGGTGAGGCCGTGGCCGACAAGAAGGTCCTGGAGAATGCCGTCAAGGATCTGGCGGCGATCTCGGGGCAAAAGCCCGTGATCACCAAGGCGCGCAAGTCGATCGCCGGTTTCAAGATTCGCGAAGGGTATCCGATCGGGTGCAAGGTCACGCTGCGTGGCGCACGGGCCTACGAATTCCTCGATCGGCTCATTTCGATCGCTCTGCCCCGCGTGCGGGACTTCCGCGGCGTTGGCGGCAAGGGGTTTGATGGTCGTGGCAACTACAACCTTGGGGTGCGCGAGCAGATCATCTTTCCGGAAATCGAATACGACAAGGTCGATGCGCTGCGCGGCATGAACATCACGATCACGACCACGGCGAAGACCGACGAAGAGGCCAAGGCGCTGCTGGCCGCGTTCAAGTTTCCCTTCCGGAATTGAGGCTGACATGGCAAAGAAATCGATGATCAATCGCGAGGAAAAACGTCGCAAGCTCGTGGCCAAGTACGCGGCCAAGCGCGACGCTCTGCTCGCCAAAATACGGGACATGAGTCTGTCCGAAGAAGAGCGCATGCAGGCGCGCCTCGAGCTGCAGCAACTGCCGCGCAACGCCAGCCCCACTCGGCTGCGGAATCGTTGCGCGATCACTGGCCGTCCGCGCGGAACTTTCCGTAAATTCGGTCTGAGCCGAAACAAGTTGCGTGAAATGGCTTTCCGCGGCGAAGTCCCCGGCATGACCAAGGCGAGCTGGTAAGGGAGTCCGAAGATGAGCATGTCTGATCCGATCGCCGATATGTTGACGCGCATTCGCAATGCGCAAAAGGCGGAAAAGCCTACCGTCGAGGTTCCTGGCTCCAAGCTCAAGTCCGCGATCGCTCGCGTATTGCACGAAGAGGGCTACATCGATGGGTTCGAGGTGCGTCAAGAGGGGCCGAAGTCGACCCTGGTATTGAAGCTCAAGTATTACGCCGGTCGCCCCGTGATCGAACACATCGAGCGGGTGTCGCGTCCTGGTTTGCGCATCTACCGTTCCGTCGCCGACTTGCCCAAGGTCATGAACGGTCTGGGAGTGGCCATCGTGTCTACGCCCAAGGGGGTGATGACCGATCGTGCCGCCCGCAAGGCGCAAGTTGGTGGCGAAGTGCTCTGTTACGTCGCCTGAGGGAGATCGAGATGTCGAGAATCGCAAAACAACCGATCGAGGTTCCGGGTGGCGTCGAGGTCACGATCGACGGCAGCCGCGTCGCGGTCAAAGGTCCGCTCGGCGCGCTCGAGTTCTCGTTCAATCCCGCCGTGCGCATCGTCCGGGAGGGCAACGTGCTGCGCTGCCAGGGCGACGAGAAGACCCCCGGCAGCGTTGCTCAGGCCGGCACTGCGCGTGCCGTCCTCGCCAACATGGTGCATGGGGTCGCGAAAGGGTTCGAGCGGCGCCTCACGTTGGTCGGGGTGGGTTACCGGGCGCAGCTGCAGGGTAACAAGCTGAATCTCTCGCTGGGGTACTCGCACCCGATCGAGCACGAACTTCCTGCGGGGATCAAGGCCGAAGTGCCCCAGCCGACCGAGATCGTGCTCAAAGGGGCCGACAAGCAACAACTCGGCCAGCAGGCTGCCAAGATCCGCGGCTACCGTCCGCCGGAACCCTACAAGGGCAAGGGCGTTCGCTATGCGGATGAAATCGTGGTCTTGAAAGAGACCAAGAAGAAATAAGGGCATTCGATCATGAACAAGAAACTTGCACGTCTGCGCCGCGCCCGCAAAACCCGGGCGAAGATCGCGCAGCTGAAAGTGCCGAGCCTCACGGTTTACCGTTCCAACTCGCACGTCTACGCGCAGATCATCTCCCCGTGCCGTTCGCGCGTGCTCGCTGCCGCGTCTACGCTCGACAAGGAGCTGCGCGACAAGGTGGGCAACGGAGGCAACAAGGCCGCTGCGGCGCTCGTGGGTCGTGCCATCGCCGAGAAAGCCAAGGCGATCGGCATCGAGACGGTCGCGTTCGACCGCTCGGGATATCTCTATCATGGTCGCGTGCAAGCCTTGGCTGAGGCCGCGCGCGAAGCCGGGCTCAAATTCTGATACGGGAAAAGCGATGGCCAGGAATCAGCAAGACAGACGCCGGCCTGCGGAAGAGCGGCAGGACGAGTTCAACGAAAAGATGGTGTCGATCAATCGCGTCAGCAAGACCGTCAAGGGTGGGCGCATCCTGAGCTTTGCGGCGCTGACGGTCGTCGGCGACGGCGACGGTGGCATCGGCATGGGTAAGGGTAAGGCCCGTGAGGTACCGGTCGCGGTGCAAAAGGCCATGCAGTCGGCGCGTCGTGACATGGTCAAGGTGCCTTTGAAAAACGGCACCATCCAGCATACCGTGATCGCCAAGCACGGTGCTTCCACGGTGATGATGAAGTCGGCTCCTCCGGGTACCGGAATCATCGCCGGCGGTGCCATGCGCGCGGTGTTCGAGGTGATGGGCGTCAAGGACGTCATCTGCAAGATCGTTGGCTCGACCAACCCGTACAACGTGGTGCGCGCCACGATCAAGGGATTGACGGCCACACGCCGTCCTTCCGAGCTTGCCGCGAAGCGCGGCAAGTCCATCGAAGAGATCACGGAGTGAGCCATGGCGAACGACAAAGTCAAGGTGACGCTGGTCAAGTCTTTGATCGGCACGCGTAAGGATCATCGTGCCACCGTGCGTGGGCTCGGCTTGCGTCGGCTCAACCACACGGTCGAGCTCGCCGACACCCCTCAGGTGCGCGGCATGATCGCCAAGGTGTCTTATCTTCTGAAGGTCGAGGGCTGACAAATGCAACTCAACACCATCAAACCGGCCGATGGGGCCAAGAAAGCGAAGAAGCGGGTCGGCCGCGGCATCGGTTCCGGTCTGGGCAAGACCTGCGGCCGGGGACACAAGGGCCAGAAATCCCGCTCCGGGGGCTTTCACAAAGTCGGCTTCGAGGGCGGTCAAATGCCGCTTCAACGCCGTCTGCCCAAGCGTGGTTTCGTCTCGCTCACGGCTGGCGAAGTCGCCGAAGTGCGCCTCTCCGACCTCGAGCGGATCCCGGTCGACGACATCGACCTGGTCGTACTCAAGCAGGCGGGCGTGGTGCCGCGCGCTGCCAAGGCGGCCAAGGTGATCCTGGCCGGAACGATCACGCGCAAACTCACGTTGCGCGGTATCGCCGCCACCAAGGGCGCCAGAAACGCGATCGAGGCGGCCGGCGGCACCCTCGTCGAATCCTGAGTAGGGAAGCGTCGTGGCCAAAGCGACCCAACACGCGACGGTAGGGAAATTTGCCGACCTGAAACGGCGTCTCTGGTTCTTGCTGGGGGCGCTCGTCGTTTATCGGATCGGGGCGCACATCCCTGTCCCGGGCATCGATCCGGCCAAGCTCGCCCAGCTCTTTCAGACGCAAGGCGGCGGGATCCTGGGGGTGTTCAACCTCTTCTCCGGCGGGGCGCTGTCTCGCTTCACGATCTTCGCGCTCGGGATCATGCCGTACATCTCGGCATCGATCATCGTGCAGCTCATGTCCTACGCCTTCCCCGCGCTCGAGGCGCTGAAAAAAGAGGGCGAGGCGGGTCGGCGCAAGCTGACGCAGTACACGCGCTATGGTACCTTGGTGCTCGCGCTCGCGCAGGGACTGGGGATCGCGGTCGCCCTCGAATCCCAGCCCGGGTTGGTGCTCGAACCAGGATTGATGTTCCGTTTCGTCACCGTGGTGACGCTGGTGACCGGTACGATGTTCCTGATGTGGCTCGGTGAGCAGATCACCGAACGGGGTATTGGGAACGGCATTTCTCTCATCATCTTTGCCGGGATCGTCGCAGGGTTGCCTCAGGCGCTGGGCGGGCTCTTCGAGCTCGTCTCGAGCGGGGCGATGCATCCTTTCTCCGCCCTTTTCGTCTGCGTGCTGGTGTTGCTGGTTACGGCCTTCGTCGTCTTCGTCGAAAAAGGTCAGCGGAAAATCCTGGTCAATTACGCCAAGCGTCAGGTCGGCAACAAGATCTATGGCGGCCAGAGCTCGCACCTGCCCTTGAAGCTCAACATGGCCGGTGTGATCCCGCCGATTTTCGCCTCGTCCATCATTCTTTTTCCCGCCACGCTGGCGCAATGGTTCGGGTCGGGCGATCGCTTCGTCTGGTTGAGAGATCTGGCTGGAGCGCTGTCGCCGGGGCAGCCGGTCTATATCCTGCTCTATGCCTTGGCGATCGTCTTTTTCTGTTTCTTCTACACCGCCCTCGTCTTCAATGCCAAGGAGACGGCGGAGAACCTGAAGAAGAGCGGTGCCTTCGTGCCGGGCATCCGGCCGGGCGAGCAGACGGCGAAGTATCTCGACCGCGTGTTGATGCGACTCACGCTCGCCGGGGCGATCTACATCACGCTCGTGTGCTTGATCCCCGAGTTTCTCATCCTCGAGTGGAATGTGCCCTTTTATTTCGGGGGTACGTCGCTACTCATCATCGTGGTCGTGACGATGGATTTCATGACGCAACTGCAATCCTATGTGATGTCGCACCAATACGAGAGTTTGCTCAAGAAGGCGAATTTCACGTCTGGCGCGTTGCGGAGGAAGTAAGGAATGGCCAAGGAAGACGTCATCGAAATGCAGGGTGAGGTGATCGAGACGCTGCCCAACGCCACCTTCCGCGTGCGTCTGGAAAATGGTCACGTCATTCTCGGCTATATCTCGGGCAAGATGCGCATGCATTACATCCGCATCCTGCCCGGAGACAAGGTCACGGTGCAGCTCACTCCGTACGACCTCACGCGCGGGCGCATCGTATTCCGTTCCAAGTGAAGAATCCAGGGAGATCTCCATGAAAGTCCAAGCCTCAGTTAAGCGGATCTGCCGCAATTGCCGCATCGTGCGGCGCAAGGGCGTGGTGCGGGTCATTTGTAAAGAATCGCGCCACAAGCAGCGTCAAGGTTGAACCTTGGGCGCGAATCTTTTATACTTGAAAATTTCGTTTTTGGGGTGATTGCAGATGGCCCGTATCGCAGGGGTGAATATCCCCAACCACAAACACACCGAGATCGCG
Organism: Tepidiphilus sp.; assembly: GCA_028684345.1. Lineage (GTDB taxonomy): Bacteria > Pseudomonadota > Gammaproteobacteria > Burkholderiales > Rhodocyclaceae > Tepidiphilus. Next base: position 6,273 of record JAQUGB010000032.1, read on the forward strand.
CTCACGGCGATCTACGGCATCGGTCGTTCCCGTGCCCGCAAGATTTGCGAGGCCGCAGGCATCCAGCCATCGGCCAAGGTCAAGGATCTGACCGAAGCCGAGCTCGAGCGTTTGCGCGAAGAGGTCGCGAAGTACAAGGTCGAGGGCGACCTGCGTCGTGAAATCACGATGAACATCAAGCGGCTGATGGATCTCGGCTGCTATCGCGGCATGCGCCATCGCCGGGGGTTGCCCGTGCGTGGACAGCGTACTCGCACGAACGCGCGTACCCGCAAGGGGCCGCCCAAGACCATCGCCGGTAAGAAGAAATGATGAGGTCACTCCATGGCTAAAACTACGACGAAGGCCCGACGTAAAGTCAAAAAGAATGTTGCGGAGGGCATCGCGCACATCCACGCGAGCTTCAACAACACGATCATCACGATCACCGATCGGCAAGGCAACGCGCTTTCCTGGGCGTCGTCCGGTTCGGCCGGTTTCAAGGGTTCGCGCAAGAGCACCCCGTTTGCCGCCCAGGTGGCGGCCGATTCGGCCGGCAAGGCAGCCCAGGAATGCGGCATCAAGAGCCTTGAAGTGCGTGTACAAGGTCCCGGCCCGGGGCGTGAATCGTCGGTGCGGGCGCTTGCCGCGCTCGGCATCCGCATCGCCAGCATACAGGATGTGACGCCGATCCCGCACAACGGCTGCCGTCCGCCCAAGAAACGTCGGATCTAACAGGAGTCGAACGTGGCACGTAATCTTGATCCCAAGTGCCGGCAGTGCCGGCGGGAAGGCGAAAAGCTCTTCCTCAAAGGGGAAAAATGCTTCACGGACAAGTGCGCGATCGAGCGTCGCAGCTATGCGCCCGGTCAGCACGGTCAAACCTCGGGTCAGCGCCTGTCCGAATACGGAAAACAGCTGCGCGAGAAACAAAAGATCCGTCGGCTCTACGGCGTTTTGGAGATGCAGTTCCGCCGAGTCTATGCCGAAGCGGCCCGCCGTCGCGGCCAGACGGGCGAGAACCTTCTGCAACTCCTCGAAGGCAGACTCGACAACGTTGCTTATCGCATGGGTTTCGGCGCCTCACGCGCCGAGGCGCGCCAAGTCGTGCGCCACAATGGCGTGATGGTCAACGGTCGCCGGGTCAACATCCCCTCCTACCTCGTTCGTCCGGGCGACGTGGTCGAGCTCACCGAGAAGGCCCGCGGCCAGCTCCGCGTGAAGGCTGCGTTGGAAGCGGCGGCGCAGCGCGGTTTCCCTGAGTGGCTCGAAGTCGACGTGCAGGCGGGCAAGGGGGTGTTCAAGGCCTATCCGCAGCGCACCGAGCTCTCGCCCACGATCAACGAAAACCTCGTGGTCGAACTCTACTCGCGATAAGCCCCTCGCAGCGGCGAGAAACAAAGGATAGCATCGATGTCTTTGGATAGCCTGCTGAAACCGCGCAGCATCGACGTGGAAAATCTGTCGCCGGTGTTGGCGCGCGTCACGATGGAACCATTCGAGCGCGGCTTCGGCCATACGTTGGGCAATGCGCTGCGGCGCGTGCTCCTGGCTGCGCTTCCCGGTAGCGCTCCTACCGAGGTGCGGATCACCGGTCTGTTGCACGAGTATTCGACGATCGAAGGAGTGCGCGAAGACGCCGTCGATTTGCTGCTCAACCTGAAAGGTGTCGTGTTTCGGCTGCACGAACGCGAAGATGCGACCGTGCGCCTCGAGGCCGTGGGGCCCAAAGTGGTTCGCGCGGCCGACATTCAGTTGGGCCACGGCGTCGAAGTCATCAACGGGGATCATGTCATCGCCCACGTCGAAGAAGGCGGGCGCCTCGAGATGGAAATCCGTGTCCAGCAAGGCCGGGGTTACGTTCCGGCCTCCGCGCGCAAAACCGAGGGCGATCGTGCGATCGGTCATATCCTGATGGACGCCTCCTTCAGCCCGGTGCGTCGGGTCGCCTATACCGTCGAGAGCGCCCGGGTCGAGCAGCGTACCGACCTCGATCGTCTGGTCCTCGAACTCGAGACGAACGGCTCGATCGATCCCGAAGAGGCGATTCGCTATGCCGCACGCGTGCTGGTGGACCAACTCGCCGTCTTTGCCGATCTCGAAGGACGCCAGCCCAGTGCACGCTCCGAGAGCGGCGCAGCGATCGATCCGCTACTGTTGCGCCCCGTCGACGATCTCGAACTCACGGTCCGCTCGGCCAATTGCCTCAAGGCCGAGAACATCTACTACATTGGTGATCTGATCCAGCGCACCGAACAGGAACTCCTGAAAACCCCCAACCTCGGTCGCAAGTCGCTCAACGAGATCAAGGAAGTACTCGCGGCGCACGGGCTGACGCTGGGGATGAAACTGGAAAACTGGCCTCCGCCCGGTTTGGAAAAACTCGGCTGACGGATAACGCACGAGGAAAGAAAAATGCGTCACGGAAACGGATATCGCAAGCTCAACCGCACGACGAGCCATCGTCAGGCGCTGATGCGCAATCTCGCCAACGCCCTGCTGCGCGAGGAAGTCATCAAGACGACTCTGCCCAAAGCCAAGGAACTGCGCCGCTTCGTCGAGCCGCTCATCACGCTGGCGAAGAAACCGACGCTGGCCAACCACCGGCTCGCCTTCGCTCGCCTGCGCGATCGTGAGATCGTGCTCAAACTCTTCAACGAGATCGGTCCTCGCGTGCAGAATCGTCCGGGCGGATACACCCGCGTGCTGAAGTTCGGCTACCGCGACGGCGACAACGCGCCGATGGCCATCATCGAGCTCGTCGATCGGGCGGGTAGCGAAACAACGCAAGCCGCACCGCAAAACGCGGGCTGATCGCCCTTCCCTGGCGGGAAGGAATATGCCGGAGGCCGCATCCTTTCGAGGGTGCGGCCTCCGTTTTTACCTCGCCGAGCCGATCCGCTCGGCGAGGTAGCGTCCGGTCACGGAATCGGGGTGGGCGGCGATCGCCGCGGGGGTGCCGCAAGCGACGATTCGCCCGCCTTCTTCGCCCGCTCCCGGTCCCAGATCGATCACCCAGTCGGAATGAGCGATCACGTCGGGGTGATGTTCGATCACCACCAGGGTGTTTCCGCGATCGCGCAGCGCGAACAGCGCGCTGAGGAGCTGTTCGACGTCGGCCCAGTGCAGCCCCGAGGTCGGCTCGTCGAGCACGTACAGCGTTCGTCCCGTGTCGCGGCGCATCAGCTCCGCAGCCAATTTCAAGCGCTGCGCTTCTCCCCCCGAAAGCGTCGTGGCCGGTTGGTTCAAGGGTAAGTAGCCAAGCCCCAGCGACTGCAGAATCTCGAGCTTGCGCCGCAGCGTGGGGTGCGAGCCGAAGGGATGCAGCGCTTCCTCCACGGTGAGGGAGAGGGATTCGTGGATGTTCAGCCCGCGGTAGCGGATCTCCAGCGTCTCACGGTTGTACCGCTTTCCGCCGCAGGCTTCGCAGGGTAGATAGACGTCGGGCAGAAACTGCAAGTCGATGCGCCGATATCCTTCGCCTTCGCACACCTCGCAGCGCCCCCCTTTCAGGTTGAAGGAAAAGCGGGCGGCGCGGTAGCCGCGCATGCGTGCTTCGGGCGTGGCGGCAAAGAGCTCGCGCAACCCGTCCATGATGCCGGTATAGGTGGCCGGGTTCGAGCGCGGCGTGCGGCCGATCGGCGACTGATCGACGACGATCAGCTTGTCGATCGCCTCCAGGCCCGAGGCTCCCGTACACGGGGCGCGGCAGGGGCGCCCCGCGAGGTGATCGCGCAGGGCGGGAACCAGCGTGTCCTCTACGAGCGAGGATTTTCCCGAACCGGAGACCCCGGTGACGACGACGAGGCACCCCAGGGGGATCTCGACGTCGATTCCTTGCAAGTTGTGGGCCTCGCAGCCCTGTAGTCGCAGCGCCGGCGCGCCGTCCTCGTAAGGGACGGGCCGATGCGGCACGTGCAAGGGCCGTTGCAGATAAGGGGCGGTTCGGGAGCGAGGGGAGGCGAGCAGCGCCGACAGCGGCCCGGAGACGAGAATCTCACCTCCCTCACGTCCAGCACCCGGGCCGACTTCCACTACGTGATCGGCACGGCGAATCGTCGCTTCGTCGTGTTCGACCACGACGACGGTGTTGCCCAGATCGCGCATCTCTTCGAGCGTACGCAGCAAATCGTCCTGATTGCGCGGATGCAGCCCGATGGAGGGTTCGTCGAGTACGTAGAGCACGCCGGTGAGTCCCGAGCCCACCTGACTCGCGAGCCGGATGCGTTGCGCCTCTCCGCCGGAGAGCGTGTGCGATGCACGATCGAGACTCAGGTAGGAGAGCCCGACTTGCAGCAGGAAGCGGAGACGCGAGCGGATCGCCCCGATCGTCATCTCGGCCACCGGATGCGTTCCGCACACGGCGGCGATGCGTTCGATCGCACTCGCGCAGGCCGACAAGGGAAGTGCCGTGAGCGCGGGCAGACTCGTGTCGGCCACGCGCACCGCCCGGGCGAAAGGCTGCAAGCGGCTACCCCCGCAGGCGGGGCAGGGGCGTTCTTGCCACGGCAGATCCAGAGATTTCTCCCTGCGTCCCTTTTCCTCTTCGGGGCGGTGGCGCCGTTGCAGGTAGGAGACCCAGCCTTCGAAAGGATGAGACTTGAGCACCATGCGGCTGCGATCGAGCGGGTAGCGGAAAGGGATGGGTTCCTCGCCCGAACCGAAGAGCAGAACCCGTCGCACCGATTCCGGAAGCCCGGACCAGGGGGTGTCGAGGGAGAAACCATAATATGCCGCCAAATCCTCCAGAAGCCGCGCCGAGAAGGCGTTGCCGAGGTCGAGACCGGGCAATGCACCCTCGCGCAGGCTGCGCTCGGCAGCCGGCAAGCGCTCCGCGTCCAGCTCCCATTGCCGCCCCGTTCCCTCGCACGTGGGGCAGGCGCCTGCCGGATGGTTGAAAGAGAAGAGCTGCGGCTCGAGCGCCGGGGCCGTGAAACCGCAGCGGGGGCACGAAGGGGTGACGACGAAAGTCAGTTCTTCCCCTCCGTCGAGGTCGCGCACGAAGCAGCGTCCATGCCCCATTTTGAGCGCCAGTTCGAGCGAATCGGCGAGCCGCGCCCGTGCCTCTGCCCGCACCCTCAAGCGGTCGATCACCAGCCGGGGCGCGTCGGAGGGGATGTCTTGCAAACCGTCGAGCTCGACGAATTCGCCCCTGGTTTCGATGCGGGTGAACCCTTGTGCCTTCAGGGAGGCGAGCGCGGCCCGCGGTTCGGCATCGAGCACGAGGGGCGAGAGGAGGGCGATGCGCCGCTGCGGCAGGGAGTGCAACAAAGACTCGATGAAATCGCTCACCGAGCGGTGCGTCAGCGCCACCTCGGGATGTTCGGGGCAATACGGCGTGCCCAGCCGGGCAAAGAGCACGCGCAGATAGTCGTGGATTTCGGTGAGCGTGCCCACCGTCGATCGTGGGCTGGGCGAAAGCGTCTTCTGCTCGATGGCGATCGCCGGCGAAAGCCCCTCGATCGCGTCGACTTCGGGCCGCGGCAGCTGATCGAGAAACTTGCGTGCCTGGGCGGAGAGCGATTCGACGTAGCGCCTCTGGCCTTCGGCGTAGAGCGTGTCGAAGGCGAGCGAAGACTTGCCGGAGCCCGACACGCCGGTGACGACGATCAGCCGGCCTCGAGGCAGGTCGAGATCGACGTTTTTGAGATTGTGGGTGCGCGCACCGCGAATGCGGATGAAAGCCATGGGTCGGCGGCTGGCGATGCGATGAAAGTGCGCACGGGAATCGTGCATTGGAGATGGGTCGTGCAGGATTCGAACCTGCGACCAACGGATTAAAAGTCCGCTGCTCTACCAGCTGAGCTAACGACCCGTCGAAGAAGTAGTTATTATAGGGAGTCTATGAGGAAACTGTCAAGTTTTTCTGTAGCGAGGTTGTGTACCATCCTTTCTGTAAATTCCGTTTAGCGCCTATGGCAGGAAGTGCGCGGCGCTTGGTCTGACGCCATGACTTCGAGAAAGGAGTATGCCCATCATGGGTTGTGTACCATCCTTTCTGTAAATTCCGTTTAGCGCCTATGGCAGGAAGTGCGCGGCGCTTGGTCTGACGCCATGACTTCGAGAAAGGAGTATGCCCATCATGGCGATGCGTGTCGAAACCAAT
>JAQUGB010000033.1 GCA_028684345.1 Tepidiphilus sp.
TCCTGGCCCATCCACAGCATGGGCGACATCGCCCGCTGCCGCGCCTCGATCGAGCGCGCCGCGGCGCTCCATCACGATCTCGGCGAGATCGAGACGATCGAGCGACTGTGCCTGCCGGGGCAGGTCTGCCGTACCGTGGGTCCGCCCGGACAAATGGCGATCGAGCGGCTCACTTTGACCCTGCCCAATGGCCACCCGGTGCTGGAAAATTTTTCGCTCACCCTGCAGCGCGGCGAAACCGTGCAGCTCGTGGGCGACCCGAACACCGGGATTGCGCTACTCAAGGCCATCGCCGGCGTCTGGTCCTGGGGGCAGGGCAACATCATCCTGCCCGACGGTGAGACGCTTTCCTTCGTGCCGCAGCGCCCCTTCCTGCCCGAAGGACCGCTCATCGCCGCGCTCACCTATCCACGCGATCCCGCGGAAGTCGAGCGGAAGGCCGTCGTCGACATCTTACGGGCCGTAGAGGCGGATGCGCTCATCGAGCGGCTCAATGAGAGCGACGACTGGAACCGCACCCTCACCGCGCCGGTCCAGCAACGGCTCGCGCTCGCCCGCACGCTGCTCGAACGGCCCGCGTGGGTGTTCTACGAAGCCCCGGCCGACACCGTGCCCGCACCGGGCAAGTTCGACCCGGTGGCGCTGCTGCGCGAGCGCCTGCCCGAGGCGACATTGGTGATCTTCTGGCCGCATCACCAGCCCTATCCCGGCGTGCAGCGCGTCGTCGCGCTCAATTGAAGCGCGCCGGCAGCCAGCCACGCGCCACCGCCTCGCGCAGGCACCACGCCGGCGTCGTTTCGGTCTTGTAATTCCAGAAGAACCAGCCGCGATAGCGCTCGAAGGTAAGGAGCTGCGCCGCCGCGTAGCCGCGCAGCGCCGCCTCCTGCTGAAAGGCGTCCAACCCCTCGAGCGGGTGCGTCGTCGGCCCGTCGGCCCACAGCGACACCTCCTGCAGCTTGAGCCCCAGGCTCCACTCGCCGCACACCGTGGGCAGCCCCAGCTCGCGCCCGATGGCATCGGCCTCCGCGCGCAGGTCGACCACGGTCTTTCGCAGGTGCTCGTAGATGTCCGCCTCCAGATCCTCGGGCGTGAAGCACTGGTAGCGGTGCACGTCGAACCAGACGTTCTCGTACGGCGGCGCGTTCATGAAACCGAGATACTCGCGCCAGTCGCGGAATCCGTCGTGGAACATCACCCCGACCCTAGACGGGCAGTGCGCCCGGATCGCCGCATAGGCGCGCTCGTAGTAGCGCTTCAATATGTCGGTGGGCACGTCCCAGCGCGGTTCGTTGAGCACCTCGAAGGCGAAGAGCGCCGGCTCGGCGCGATAGCGCTCGGCCAGGCGCCCCAAGAGCTCGACCGAATGGTCGATGTACTCCTGCTTGGTATGCCATTCACAGACGTCGAGCATTCCGCCGTTGTCGAAACCGTTCTGGCATCCTGCGGCTGCGTGCAGATCGAGCACCACCCTGAGCCCGAATTCCTGCGCCCAGCGCAGCGCCCGGTCGAGCACCTCGATGCCGCCGGTAACGAAAGGCTCGCGCCGCGCCCTATAGACCGGATGGTAGGGATAAGGCGGCCCCAGCACCCAATGCCCGAAGGGAATGCGCACCGCGTTCAGGCCCCGCTCGGCGATCCAGGCGAAATCCTCCCGCGTGACCCAGCTCGCCCAGTGCGCCCGCAGCCTAGGTGCAGCCTCCTCCCCCAATGCCACGCACCAGGTCGTCTCGTCGGTGGCCTCCACCCCTTCGAAGAGGCTGGGCACCATCCACTTTTCGAGCACCAGCCACGAACCCAGATTCACCCCCCGCAAGCGTTCCATCGCCCTCTCCCCGGCCGCATCGTGGAGTCATTATAGGCAGCCACGGGCATCTGCTACACTGGGATCATTGCTTTTCCGAGCCGAGCATCATGCCACCCCGTTTCCGCCCCTGGCAGGAATGCGTCGTCTATACCGTCTGGCCCCGCAGCTTCGCCGACGGCAACGGCGATGGCATCGGCGATCTGCCCGGTCTCACCGAACGGCTCGACGAGTTGCGCTGGCTCGGCGTCGATGCAATCTGGCTCGCCCCCATCCACCCCTCGCCCAACGCCGACTACGGCTACGACGTGAGCGACCATCTGGACGTGCACCCCGACTTCGGCACGATGGCCGACTTCCGCAGCCTGCGCGACGAGCTGCACCGGCGCGGCATGCGCCTGCTGCTCGATCTGGTCATCAACCACACGAGCGTGCGCCACCCCTGGTTTCTCGACTCGCGCTCGAGCCGAACCTCTGCCCGGCGCGACTGGTACTACTGGCGTGCGCGGCCCAACGACTGGGAAAGCATCTTCGGCGGCCCCGCCTGGACGCGGGACGAAGTCACGGGCGAGTATTACCTGCACCTCTTCTTTCCCGAGCAGCCCGACCTCGACTGGAGCAACCCGGCGGTGCGCCAGGCGCTTGCCGAGATCGCCCGCTTTTGGCTCGACGAAGGCGTCGACGGCTTTCGTTTCGACGCCCTCACCGTGCTCAAGAAAGAAGAAGGCTTGCCTGACGTCGCCCCTGGCGAACCCGGCGGCCCGCGCCCGGCCTGGTCGCGCTTCCTCGCCCGCCCCGGGCTCCTCGACTGGGTGCGCGACTTCGCCGAGCGCGCCGGCATCACGCGCGACCACCTCACGCTGGGCGAGGCGAACGGCATCGCCGCTACGGAGGCGCCCGCCTGGGTGGGCGAGCCGCAGGGGCCGCTGTCGGCGCTGCTGCATTTCGAGCTATGGCACATCGACACGACCGATGCGCAAGGCCACCCCGGGCTCGACACCCGCGCCTTCTCCGACACGGCGCGCTCCTGGTACCGGGCGCTCGCCCCGCACGGGGCGCTGCCGGCGCTCTACCTGGAAAACCACGATCTGCCGCGCATCGTCTCGCGCTGGGCTCCGCCCGAGCGCCGCGCCCAGGCCGCCAAAGCCTTTGCCGCCGCCACCTACCTGCAGCGGGGGCTCGCCGTACTCTACCAGGGGCAGGAACTGGGGCTGCCAAACGCGCGCTTCGATCGACTCTCCGACCTGCGCGATCCCCTGAGCCTGCGCCGGATCGCCGCCCTGCGCGCCCAGGGTCAACCCGAGGCGGAGATCCTCGCCGAGATGAACCGCAGCGCCCGCGATCTCTCGCGCACCCCCATTCCGTGGGACGCGAACCGCCCGCAGGCGGGGTTCTCGAGCGCCGAACCGTGGCAGCCGATGGACCCGGCGCACATCCCGCTCGCCTGGCGCCAGCAGCGCGAGGACGAGGGTTCGGTGCTCAATTTCTACCGCGAGATACTGGCGCGCCGGCGAAGGTAAAATCGCATCATGGACCTGACCACGCCCGCGATCCTCTTTCCGGCGATCTCACTCGTGCTGCTCGCCTACGGCAACCGTTTCCTGGCGCTCGCCCAGATCATCCGGCAACTGCACGCCTCGCCCGATCGCAAGGCCGAGGTCATCCGCCGCCAGATCCCAGGCCTGAAACGGCGCATCATGCTCATCAAATACATGCAAGGGTTTGGCGTGCTGGGGTTTTTGCTGTGCGCGCTGTCGATGCTCGCCCTCTTCGTGCACGAGACCCTGCTCGGCAAAATCCTCTTCGGCACGAGCCTCGCCGCCCTGGTGCTCTCCCTGCTGCTGTCGCTCGCGGAAGTGCTGATCTCCACCAACGCCCTCTCGGTCGTGGTGGAGGATCTGGAAAAAGACGGCTGAATCAGAGGCTCTTGCCCCATTTCCCCGCGAAACAGAGCTCCGCCAGCGGACGGCGCTCGCGCGGCGCGCGTTCTTTCTCGGCGAGTTCCCCGTCGAGCACGTCCGGCTCCGCCGGATGGCCCACGGCGATGAGCGAAACGATCTTGTAGCGCTCCGGCACGCCGGCCACGGCACGGAGTGCCTCAGGATCGAACCCGGCCATGGGATGCGACATCAACCCCAGCGCCACCGCCTGCAGGCAGAGGTTCTCGGCCGCGGCGCCGCAGTCGTATTCGGCCCAGGCGTTGGGTTCACCGTTGTAGGAAAAAATGGGATCGGCGCAGACCAGCACCAGGAGCGAGGCGCGCTTCACCCACGCCTGGTTGAACGGCCACAGCGTGGCGAACGCCTTCTCCCATCCTTGCGGATCCTGGGTGCGATGCCACACGACGAAGCGCCAGGGCTGATCGCCGTAGCACGAGGGGGCCCAGCGCGCCGCTTCCAGCAGCGAGATCACCTGCTCGCGCGTCACGGTCTTGGTTTCGTCGAAGGCGCGACCGCTCCAACGCTCGGCGATCAAGGGATGGATCGGGACTTCGGTCACGGCGGGTTTCTTCATCATTCACTCCTGGAAAAAAGGTCTTGCGGGGTATCGACGTCGGCGAAGATGCCTGCGTCGTCGATCGCAACGCCGACCACGTGCTCGGCGTCACGCCGAAGGAGCAGACGGGCCCCCACGTCGCCCGTCAGACCCAACAGTTCAGCCCGATAAGGGGCGGCGAAACCGACGGGATGTCCCCGCCGGTCGGCGCGGCAGGCTGCGGCGAGTACCGCGCCCGCCGTGAGCGCGTCGCGCACTCCCGCGATCGCGGCTCGCGGCACCCAGGGCATGTCGGCAAGCCCGACGACCCAGCCTGTGGCCTCGGCGGTCGCGGCGACGCCCGCGGCAAGGCTCGTCCCCATCCCCTCGTCGGCGCGGGGGCATTCGATGAAGCGCAGGCGATCCGCGAAGGTCTCCGACAACACGCCTCGCACCGCCTCGTCGCCCGGTCGCAGCACCACCGCGACCCGTTCGAAGACCTCGACCCAGGACCGCAGCGCCCGCACGATGAGCGGCTCGATGCGCCCCTCGACTTCGAGTAGCGCCAGCCGCTTGTCCGCCCCAAACCTCCGCGCCTGCCCCGCCGCGAGCACCAAGGCGGCGATTTCCGGTTCCTCAGGCAAGGTTTTCCCGTGCGAAAGGAAGCCGCCTCACCCGTTTCCCCGTGAGAGCGAAGAGCGCATTGGCCACCGCCGGCGCGATGGGGGGCGTGCCCGGCTCACCCACGCCGCTCGGCGGCGCTTCGCTCGGCACGAGATACACCTCCACCCGCGGCATCTCGGAATGGCGCAAGATGGGATAATCGTGGAAGTTCGACTGCACCGGCCGGCCGCCCTCGAGCGTGATCTCGCCGTGCAGCGCGGCGGCCAGGCCGTAGACGATGCCCCCCTCGATCTGCTGCACCACCCCGTCGGGGTTGATCACCCGGCCGCAGTCGACCGCCGCCACGACGCGATACACCCGCACCTGGCCGTTTTCCAGCGAAACCTCGGCCACTTCGGCCACGACGCTGCCGAAGGATTCGTGCACCGCCACGCCGAAGGCATGACCCGGCGCGGGCTTCGTCTTGCCCCATCCCGCTTTCTGCGCCGCGAGCTGCAGCACGGCGCGATGGCGCGAAGTACGCGGCAGGAGGCTCAGGCGGAATTTCACCGGATCCTGGCGCGCGAGGTGGGCCAATTCGTCGATCATCGTCTCGACGACGAAGGCCGTGTGCGAATGCCCCACCGAGCGCCACCACTGCACCGGCACGGGATGCTTCGGACTGTGCAATTCGACCTGGATGTTGGGGATGAAATAGGGGAGGTTCGCGGCCCCTTCCACCGAAGAGGCATCGACGCCATCCTTGATCATCGCCGCCGCCATCGGCGTGCCCTCCATGATGGACTGGCCGACGATGGTATGCTTCCACGCCACGGGTTTGCCGCCCTTGCCGATCGCCGCCTCGATCACGTCGACCCACATCGGCCGGTAGTAACCGCCGCGCAGGTCGTCTTCGCGCGTCCAGATCACCTGCACCGGCCGGCCGACCGCCTTGGCGACCTGCACCGCCTCGGTGACAAAATCGGCATGCGGATTGGCCCGCCGGCCGAAGCCGCCGCCGAGGTAAGTGGTGTAGATTTCCACTTCCTCGGGTTGCAGGCCTGCCGCGGTAGCAGCCGCCATGCGGTCGAGCGTCTGCGACTGCGTGCCGGTCCAAATCGTGCAGTGGTCCGGACGCAGGTCGACGGTGACGTTGAGCGGCTCCATCGGCGCGTGCGCCAGATACGGCACTTCGTACTCGGCGCGCACCGTCTTCACCGCCGCCTTGAGACCGGCCGCCACGTCGCCGTCGCGGCACGCCACGGCGCCCGGCGTGCGGGCGAGCGCGAAGTACTCTTCCCGCAGTTTCGCCGTCGAAAGCGCCGCCCCCTCACCCTCGTCCCATTCGGTCTGCAACAGGTCGCGCGCCGTCTTCGCCGGCCAGAAGCCGTTGGCTGCCACCGCCACGCCGGTGGGGACCTCATAGACGCCGACCACGCCGGGGACTTTCAGCGTCTCGGTGGCATCGAAACGCTTGAGCTTGCCGCCGAACACGTGAGAACGCGCCACCAGCACCGTCACCATGTCGGGCAAGCGCACGTCGATGCCGAAGACCGCCTTGCCGGTGATCTTCTCCGGCGTGTCGAGGCGCTTGAGCGACTTCCCGATCCATTTGAAGTCCTTCGGATCCTTTAACGGCACTTCATTCGGCAAAGGCAGCTTGCCCGCCTCTTCCGCGACCTCTCCATAGCTCAGGGACGTACGGCCGTCGGGGTGGAAGATGCGCCCGTTCTCGGCCTTGCAGGCAGTGGCCGGTACCCCCCAGCGCTGGGCCGCCGCCTGGACGAGGAGGATACGCGCGCTCGCTCCGACGCCGCGCAGCTGCTCCCAAGAGGACGAGACGCTGGTGCTGCCGCCCGTGAGTTGCAGGCCGAACTGGGTATGGTTATAGACCGCCGCCACCGGCGCCGGCTCGATGCGGATGCGCTCCCAAGGCGCATCGAGCTCCTCGTTGATCAGCATGGGTAGCGAGGTATAGACCCCCTGGCCCATTTCGGACTTGTTCACGATGAGCGTGACGGAGTCGTCCGGGGCAATGCGGATGAAGGCATTCGGCGGATAGACCTTCGCCGCCCCAGCGGCCGCTTCCTCAACCGCCCAGGCGCGTCCCCCCTTCTCCGGCAGACGGAAACCGATCACCAATCCGCCGCCGAGCACGGCCAGGTCGCGCAGGAATTTACGCCGCGCCGGACGCTGGAGTTCATTGAGCGAAATCATCATGCACCCCCTGCCGCGGCCTCGAGGATCGCCTTGCGGATCCGGTTGTAGGTGCCGCAGCGGCAGAGGATGCCGTCCATCGCCGCAACGATCTGCGCCTCGCTCGGACGTGGATGCTCAGCGAGCAAGGCCGCGGCCACCATGATCTGCCCTGATTGGCAGTAGCCGCATTGCGGCACATCGACCTCCTGCCAGGCTCGCTGGATGGCGCGGCCGACCGGCGTCTCGCCGATCCCTTCGATGGTGGTGACGCGCTTGCCGCTCACCATCGATACCGGCGTGACACAGGAGCGGACCGCCCGCCCGTCGAGATGCACCGTGCAGGCACCGCACTGGGCGATGCCGCAGCCGTATTTGGTCCCGGTGAGCTGCAGCTGGTCGCGCAGCACCCACAGGAGGGGCGTACCGGGATCGGCCTCGACCGTGGTCGGCCGGCCGTTGAGCGTGAATGCGATCATCGAATCTCTCCTTGGGCGTAGAAGCAGGGTGCGCTCCCTGAAACGGTCCCTCGCTGCGCGGCAATAAGGTGGGCGAGGATGGACACTGCGATCTCCGGCGGCGTGCGGCTGCCGATAGGCAGACCCACGGGGCCATGGAGGCGGGCGATCTCCTCCTCCGTCAGGTCGAACTCGGCCAGGCGCTGGCGGCGGGCGGCATTGGTGCGATGCGAGCCGAGCGCACCGACGTAAAAAGCGGGCGACTTCAGCGCCTCGAGCAGGGCCAGGTCGTCGAGCTTGGGATCATGCGTGAGCGCGACCACCGCCGTATCCTCATCGGGCTGGAGTGCGAGTACCGCATCGTCGGGCATGTGCGGCAAGAGCACGCCGCCCGGCACCTGCCACTGGGCTCGCACCTCTTCGCGCGGATCGCACACGAAGACCTCGTAGTCCAGGGCCTGGGCCATCTGCGCAAGGTAGGACGAAATCTGCCCCGCACCGATGAGGAGCAGTCGCCGCGCTGGACCATGAATCGTCTCGAGGGTCTCATCGTCGAAACGCATCACCTCGCCACGCGCTGCCGGCCTCAAGCTCACCGTCAGGGACGAGAGTTCGAGCCGGCGGCACATGCGACGACGCTCGCGGAGCGCCGCGAGCAATTCCCTCGGCCAGGACGCATCCTGCGGGACGGGCTCCACCACCAGCCGCAACAAGCCGCCGCACGGCAGACCGAAGCGCTGGGCTTCCTGAACCGAGACCCCATAGTCCACCCGCTCGGCCCGCGCCCGCGGCAGACGCCCTTGACGGGCGCGTTCCGCCAGATCCTCTTCGACACATCCTCCCGAGACCGAGCCCACGCTGCCGCCATCGCTGCGCAGCACGAGCATCGCCCCGGCGGACGAGGGCTCGATCCGAAGGTCTGCACCACCATGACGAGCCACAGCGGCATTTCGCCGCCCTGCCAGCGGCAAAGCGCCTCCAGCACTTCGCGATCGACCCCCTTCATGGCCCCTTGTCCCTAGCGGCACGACAGAAAGCATCATAGAGCTGGTCTGCCGTAGCGACAACCCGATCAGGAACGGGGTTTATGCGCCATGGAGCGCCAAACCCAGCGCCTGTCAGCCATCCCTCCTCGTCACCACAGGAAAGGGCTTGATTTTCACGGTCCCGCTGTCTATAACGGAGTCGGCAGTCGGTCGCCGACTCGATCTCGAATACGACGAGGAAGTTGGCCTCTTGCTGGCACACCGCCGGGCGAGGGCCTAGCGATGAATGATCGCTTGCAGTACATTCCCGTTTCGAGGAGCAACCCATGAGCATTCCCGCCAAGGCCTATGCCGCTTTCGATCCACACTCTCCACTCGTTCCCTGGGAGATCGCTCGCCGCGACCCTGGGCCACACGACGTGCAGCTCCAGATCCTCTACTGCGGCGTCTGCCACTCCGACCTGCACCAGGCGCGCAACGAATGGAAGAACACGATCTATCCCTGCGTCCCCGGGCACGAGATCGTCGGGCGCGTGGTCGCCGTGGGTGAGAAAGTCACCCGTTTCAAGGTCGGCGATCTGGCCGGAGTCGGCTGCATGGTCGACAGCTGCGGGCATTGCGACGCCTGTGCGAGCGGCGAGGAGCAATACTGCAGCGAAGGCTTCGTCGGCACCTACAACGGCCGCGGCCCCGGCAGCGAAAACACCTACGGCGGCTACTCTCAGGTCATCGTGGTGAAGGAATCCTTCGTGCTGCACATCAAGCATCCAGAAAAGGACCTTGCCGCCGTGGCGCCGCTGCTGTGCGCCGGCATCACCACCTATTCGCCCTTGCGCCATTGGAAGGTTGGCCCAGGCAAACGGGTGGGCATCGTCGGCCTGGGCGGACTGGGGCACATGGCCGTCAAGCTCGCCCACGCCATGGGGGCCCACGTGGTGCTCTTCACCACCTCGCCCGCCAAGACGGCCGACGCCAAGCGGCTCGGCGCCAACGAAGTCTGCATTTCCAAGGATCCCGAGCAAATGGCCCGCTACCGCGAGCAGCTCGATTTCATCCTCGACACCGTGGCCGCTCCGCACCGGCTCGACGACTACCTGCAGCTGTTGAAACGCGACGGCACACTCACCCTCGTGGGCGCCCCCTCCGAGCCGCATCCTTCGCCCGCCGTCTTCAACCTGCTCTTCCGGCGCCGGAGTCTTGCCGGATCGCTCATCGGCGGCATCCGCGAGACGCAGGAGATGCTCGACTTCTGCGCCGAGCACGGCATCGTCTCGGACATCGAGCTCATTCCCATCGACTACATCAACACCGCCTACGAGCGCATGCTGAGAAGCGACGTGAAGTACCGCTTCGTCATCGACATCGCCGCTTCGCTGAAATGAGCATGAAGGAGCCTTCACCATGAAACGACTGGAAAACCACGTCGCGCTCGTCACCGGCGGCGGACAGTTGCTGCTTGCCATCATCCATCCAGCACCCAGCAAGGAAACCCCACGCGGCATTCTTCTTTGGGCGCCTGCCCAGGCAAGCATCGGCCTGTTCTTTGGCGCCGCTCTGCCATAGCCGCGCATGTCCACCCAACCGGAGCGACTATGAGTGAGCGCGGCTCACGGCCCGCCGGCTGTGGCAGTCCACCGGCGAGCGCGCGCGAGCGCACGGCCGGGAGTACACCCCACCTGCTGATCGTATGGCACTCGCGCACCGGCACGGCCCGGCAGATGGCCGAGGCGGCCCGCGACGGCGCCCTCGAAGTCCTGCGCGAACTCGACGCCGTCGCGCGCGTGCCGATCGGTCTGCGCCGGGCGGCAGAAGTCACGCTCGAAGAGGTGCTCGCCGCCCAGGGCTATCTCTTCTGCGCCCCGGAAAACCTCGCCACCCTCTCCGGCGAGATGAAAGAATTTTTCGATCGCTGCTACTACGGTGTGCTCGATCGCGTCAATGGCCGGCCCTACCTCGCCCTGGTCGCCGCCGGCAGCGACGGCAGCGGCGCCGTGCGCCAGATCGAACGCATCTGTACCGGCTGGCGCCTGCGGCCACTCGCCCCCGCCCACATCGTGCTCACCCACGCGCAGACGCCAGACGCGATCATGGCCCCGAAAACGCTGCCCGAGGCCGAACGCGAGCGCTGCCGCACCCTGGGCGCGACCATGGCGGCCTGGCTGGCATGATCCGGCGAAGCACGCTCACACCGCGCCCGGAGCGGAATACATGGGTTTGCCGTCGCTGAGAGAGATCCAGCCTTTGACGATGCGGTAGATCACCCAGACCCATGCCGCGAACAAGATGAAGTATCCTACCGCCACGAACGCGGTGAGCACCCCTACCAAGCTCCACAGCAGGCTGTACCAGAAGGTGCGGCGCTGCCACAGGAAGTGCGATTCGACCCAAGTGCCGCGCACATCGGGATATTTCACGTAGTTGACGATGATCCCTACCAGGTAGGTGACCCCCAGGATCAAGGAGATCGCATAGAGCGCGTAGACGACGGTCGCCCATTTCTTCGCTTCCTGGATCCTGCTTGCATCGTTCGACGTGGCCGCATCGATGATTTCCATGAGACTTCCTTTCCGGCAGAATAGATAAGGTAAAACTGGGACCATCTTAGCGAAAAATGGCAAGAACCCCCAAAAACCGGACAGGCGATCGATCGTGAAGCAACCGCCTGATTCCACCTTGCGCGGCCGCGGCGCCTCGAGCGCACCGCCACACCGCTACGCCCGCCTCGCGCGCGAGCCTTTCGACGACGGCTGGGCGCAAGAAGAAGAGGCATCTCCAGCCCCGCCGACCGAAGTGCGCTGGGAAGAGGCGCGCAGTGCGATCACCGCCAACCGCTCGCCCGACCTGGGGTTCGACCGCTCGCTGAACCCCTACCGCGGCTGCGAGCACGGCTGCGCCTATTGCTACGCCCGGCCGATGCATGCCTGGCTGGACCTCTCACCGGGGCTCGATTTCGAACGCATCATCATCGCCCGGCGCCATCTGGCCGAACGCTTGCGCGAAGAACTCGCCCGGCCGAGCTATCGACCTGCGCCCATCGCGCTGGGCACCGCCACCGACGCCTGGCAGCCGGTGGAGCGCAAACTGGGGCTCACGCGCGCGGTGCTGGAAGTGCTCGCCGAAGCGCGCCATCCGTGGTCGGTCGTGACCAAGGGCAGCGGCATCCTGCGCGATCTCGACCTGATCGCCCCCATGGCTGCTTCGGGCTTGTGCGAAGTCTATGTGACGCTCACTACGCTCGACGCCGAACTCGCCCGCCGGCTGGAACCGCGCGCGGCAAGCCCGCGGCGACGGCTGGAAGTGATCGCGGCGCTCGCGCAGGCCGGCGTGCCGGTGGGCGTGAGCCTCGCGCCGCAGATCCCCTTCCTCACCGAAGACATGGAAGCCGTGCTCACCGCCGCGGCCGAAGCCGGCGCGGTGGGCGCCTTCATGAGCATTCTGCGCCTGCCGCACGAGCTGGAGGGGATTTTCGACGACTGGCTGCAGCGGCATTTCCCCGAGCGGCGCGAGCGCATCCTCGCGCGGCTACGCGAGCTGCACGGCGGAGCGCTCGACGGGCCGTTCGGCGTCCGCTTCCGCGGCCAAGGCCCGTGGGCGGAGCTACTCGCCCAGCGCTTCGCGATCGCCCGCCGCCGCGTCGGGCTCGACCGTCCGCTGCCACCCCTTGCCGTGCACCTCTTTCGCCCGCCGGCAAAGCGCGCCGGCGAACCGGTGCAGCAGGCGCTTTTCTGAA
>JAQUGB010000207.1 GCA_028684345.1 Tepidiphilus sp.
CCTTGGTGGCGGGTTCGGCGCGCGGCTGGGCCGTCGGGGCCGCTTCGGTACGTTCCTTTTTCAGCGACAGGGCGATGCGGCGGCGCTCGAGATCGACTTCGAGCACGCGCACCCGCACGATTTGGCCCGGTTTGACGACTTCATGCGGATCGCGCACGAATCGGTCGGAGAGTTCGGAGACGTGGGCGAGGCCGTCCTGGTGGACACCGATGTCGATGAAGGCGCCGAAATTGGTGACGTTGGTGACCACGCCTTCGAGCCATTGGCCGGGGCGGAGGTCTTCGAGCGATTCGATCCCTTCGGCGAAGCGTGCGGTGCGAAATTCCGGCCGCGGGTCGCGCCCCGGCTTGACGAGCTCGGCGAGGATGTCGCGCACGGTGGGCAGCCCAAAGCGCTCGTCGGTGAATTCGGCCGGGTCGAGCGTTTCGATGAGGGCGCGCTGGCCGAGGACTTCGCGTACGTCCTTGCCGATGCGCTGGAGGATCCTGCGCACCACGGGGTAGGCTTCCGGGTGTACGGCCGAGGCGTCCAGCGGGTCGTCCCCTTCGGGGATGCGCAGGAACCCGGCGGCCTGCTCGAAGGTGCGCGGGCCGATGCGCGGGACTTCGCGCAGTTGCTCGCGCCGGCGAAAGCCGCCGTGGCGCTGGCGCCAGGCGACGATCTCTTCGGCGATGCTGCGGTTGAGCCCCGAGACGCGGGCGAGCAGCGCGGGGCTGGCGGTGTTGAGGTCGACGCCGACGGCGTTGACGCAATCCTCGACCACGGCGTCCAGCGTGCGCGACAGTTGCGTCGCGTCGAGGTCGTGCTGGTACTGGCCGATGCCGATCGACTTGGGATCGATCTTGACGAGTTCGGCGAGCGGATCCTGCAGGCGGCGGGCGATGGAGACGGCGCCGCGCAGGGAGACGTCGAGCTCGGGGAGTTCCTGCGCGGCGAGCTCGGAGGCGGAGTAGACCGAGGCGCCGGCTTCCGAGACGACCACTTTCTGCGCCCGCAGTTCGGGGTGGCGCGCGAGGCACTCGGCGACGAGGCGCTCGGTCTCGCGGCTGGCGGTGCCGTTGCCGATGGCGATGAGTTCGACGCCGTGCTGGGCGATGAGGGCGGCGAGCGCGGCGATGGTCGGCTCGTAGTGGCGTCGCGGCTCGAAGGGGTAGAGGGTGTCGGTGGCGATCACGCGGCCGGTGGCGTCGACCACGGCGACCTTGATGCCGGTGCGGATGCCCGGGTCGATGCCCATGGTCACGCGGGCGCCGGCCGGTGCGGCGAGCAGCAGCTCCTTGAGGTTGCGCCCGAAGACGCGGATTGCTTCCTCGCCGGCGCGCTCGCGCATGCGGTTGAGGGCATCGAGCTCGAGGTGGACCGAGAGCTTGGTCGCCCAGGCCCAGCGGGCGGTGTCGAGCCGCCAGCGGTCGGCGGGGCGCCCCTGGTCGGCCAGGCCGTAGCGGCGCGCCAGGACGGTGAGCGCCGGGTGGGGGCTGCCTTCTTCGTGCGGAACATCGACGCTGAGCCGCAGCACGCCTTCGTTGCGCCCGCGCAGCAGGGCGAGTGCCCGGTGCGAGGGGATGGCGGCGATCGGTTCGTGGTGGTCGAACCAGTCGCGGAACTTGGCGCCTTCCGATTCCTTGCCTTCGACGACGCGACTATGAACATGGGCCTCACGCTCGAAGAGGGCGCGCAGCTCGGCGAGCAGATCGGCGTCTTCGGCGTAGCGCTCGGCAAGGATCTGGCGCGCGCCTTCGAGCACGGCCTTGACGTCGGCAAAACCCGCCTCCGGGTTGAGGTAGGTGGCGGCGAGCGATTCCGGTTCGGCGAGCGGGTCGTTGGCGAGCGCGTCGGCGAGCGGCTCGAGCCCCGCCTCGCGGGCGATCATGGCTTTGGTGCGCCGCTTGGGGCGATAAGGGAGGTAGAGGTCTTCGAGCGCCTGTTTGGTGTCGGCGGCGCGCAGTTTTTCTTCGAGCTCGGCGCTGAGTTTGCCCTGTTCGGCGATGGAGGAAAGGATCGCTTCGCGGCGCGCTTCGAGCTCGCGCAGGTAGCCCAGGCGCTCTTCGAGCCGGCGCAATTGGGTGTCGTCGAGCCCGCCGGTGAGCTCTTTGCGGTAGCGGGCGATGAAGGGGACGGTGGCTCCGGCATCGAGCAGCGCCACGGCGGCCATCACCTGGCGCGGCGCGACGCCCAGTTCCTGGGCGATTCGGGTTTCGATCGTCGACATCGGCTATCGTCTTGGCGGGAAAAGGCGGATTGTGGCTGTCGGCGCGGCGGCGGTCAACGTTCGGGCAGCATGAGCGCCTGGCGTCCGGCCCATTCTTCGTCGGCTCGAAGCGACACGGGAACGCTCGCCTGCGCCGCTTCGATGCACACGAAATGGCGCCAGGCACCGGCAGGGAGGTCGGCTGGGCCGTGTTCGCCCGGGTTCCAGAGCACGGTCTCGCCGAAACCCGCCTGCGCGATCTCGGTGCGCAGGGTGGGCGTGGCAAGCGTGAGCACGCGCTCGCCGCCGCGATAGAGCCGATCGAGCGGCGGTTCCAGCCGTGTGACGTTTTCCGGCTCGGCGTGCCACCGGCTGGGATCGGCCGGATCGGTGTATTCGCTGCCCCCCAGCCCTTGCAGGGCGCTGCGCTCGATCTCGGGCACGGCAAGGTAGGTGTGCAGCGCCGCGGTGAATGCGAAAGGCACAGTGCCGGTGTTGCGCACGGCGAGTTCCACGTCCAAGCGCCGCTCGGAGAGGAGCACGGTGACTTCGGCGAGGAAGTCGTGGGGGAAGGCGGTGCGCGCACCGGGTTCGAGTAGGGAAGGATCGAGCTGCAGGGTCACGAGCACGTAGTCTTCGCCCTGGCGCGTCTCGTCGATGCGCCAGGTGTGCGTGCGGGCGAAACCGTGGCGCGCTCCGGGGCCGAGGGTACCGAACTGGGGAAAGACGATGGGGATGCC
>JAQUGB010000208.1 GCA_028684345.1 Tepidiphilus sp.
TGCAGCCAGCGCCCGGAATTGACGAGCGAGCCGTCTTCCTCGGCGAAACAGGTGGTCGGCAGCCGGAACACCTCGGTCTGGATTTTCGCCGGATCGACGGGGTTCGATTCGCCGGCGTTGCGCCAGAATTCCGCGGTCTCGGTGGCCAGCGGATCCATCACCACCAGGTACTTGAGCTTGGCAAGCCCCTCGAGCACCTTGGCCTTGTTCGGCGCCGCCGCTAGCGGGTTGAACCCCTGGCAGATGTAGCCGTTCATCTTGCCCTGCGCCATGAGCTCGATGACCTGCAGCAGGTCGTAGAGCTTGTCGAGCTTGGGCAGGTAATCGTAGGCCCAGTCGTTCTCGGCCGTGGCGGCTTTCCCCCACCAGGCTTTCATGAGGCTCACGAAGAACTTGGGATAGTTCTGCCAGTAGCTCATCTGGTTGGGGCGCAGCGGCTTGTGCGCGCGTGCGGCCAGATACTGCGGCAGTTCCTGCTCGGCTTCGTTGGGCAGCGTGAGATAGCCGGGCAGGAGGTTGGACATCAACCCCAGGTCGGTGAGCCCTTGAATATTGGAGTGTCCACGCAGCGCGTTGATCCCTCCGCCGGGCATGCCGATGTTGCCCAAGAGCAACTGCATCATCGCCGCCGTACGGATGATCTGCGCTCCAATCGAATGCTGCGCCCAACCGAGTGCATAGAGGATGGTGGCGACGCGGTTGGCCGGCGCGGTGGAAGCAAGCATCTCGCAGATCTGCAGGAATTTCGCCTGCGGCGTACCGCAGACGCGCTCGACCATTTCCGGCGTGTAGCGCGCATAGTGCTGCTTCATGAGCTGATAGACGCAGCGCGGATGCTGCAAGGTGGGATCGGTTTTGACGTAGCCGTCCTCGCCGCGCTCATAGTCCCAGCTCGATTTGTCGTAGCGGCGCTTCTCGGGGTTGTAGCCGGAGAAGAGGC
Source organism: Tepidiphilus sp. (assembly GCA_028684345.1). Taxonomy (GTDB): domain Bacteria; phylum Pseudomonadota; class Gammaproteobacteria; order Burkholderiales; family Rhodocyclaceae; genus Tepidiphilus. The sequence goes on from JAQUGB010000208.1 coordinate 941, forward strand.
CGTTCTCGAAGGAGAAGTCCTCCCGCACGATGAACGACAGATCGGTGTAATTGCGCACGTATTCGTGCTGAATCTGGTCTTTCTCCAGCAGATAGCGGATCACCCCGCCCAGGAAGACGATGTCGGTGCCGGTGCGGATCGGCGCATAGACGTCGGCCACCGAAGCCGAGCGCGTGAAGCGCGGATCGACGACGATGAGCTTGGCACCGCGGTGCGCCTTGGCTTCAGTTACCCATTTGAAGCCACAAGGGTGCGCCTCGGCGGCGTTGCCGCCCATGATGAGGATGATGTCGGCGTTCTTGATATCGACCCAGTGGTTCGTCATCGCACCACGGCCGAACGTCGGGGCAAGACCTGCCACCGTCGGGCCGTGTCAGACACGCGCCTGGTTGTCGAACGCGAGCATCCCCAGACTGCGCACGACCTTGTGCGTCAGATAGGCGGTTTCGTTGCTGGAAGCCGAGGCCGCAAGCATGCCGATGGTGGTCCACCGATTGACCGTCTTACCCTCGGCGGTCTTCTCGACGAAATTGGCGTCGCGGTCGGCTTTCATCAGCGCGGCGATGCGATCGAGCGCCTCGTCCCAGGAGATCGTCTGCCATTTGTCTGAACCCGGCGCACGGTACTGCGGCTGCTTGAGCCGGTTCGGGCTGTGGATGAAATCGATGAGCGAGGCGCCCTTCGGGCACAGCGTGCCGCGATTGACCGGATGGTCGGCATCGCCCTCGATGTGCACGATGGTGGTCTTGACGTTTTTCGCGCCATCGCCCAGCCCGTACATCAGGATCCCGCACCCCACCGAGCAGTAGGGACAGGTATTGCGCGTCTCGGTCATGCGCGCGAGCTTGTATTGGCGCACCTCGGCCAGAGCCGCTTCCGGCGCCAGGCCCAACGCCGCCATGCTCGAGCCCGAGAGCATGGCAGCGGTGACCTTGAAGAACTGCCTTCGGTTCATCCCGTTCATGGGTCTCCCCTTGGGTTTTTCGTTTCTACCTCGGCAAAGCGACACCGAAAACGGCCTCGCTCCACCCCCTGTACGGCCTGCGGCGGCCCCGCCTTCATGCACGAGGCGGCCGAGGACGATCATCCTTCCAGACGGACATCGCATCCATCGGGTCGATGGTTCGATTTGTAAGACAAGGTTTGATGCAAGTCAACCTCGCAGTGCACAAGCGTTTCCCTGCCGGCGATTTTCGCACACCCGAAGCGCTGCGCCCGTCGTCTCGTCTATACTGAATCACGATCGGCTCTGTGGCGTCCAGACCTCATGAAAGCGATGCTCCTCACCCGCCCCGGCGCGACGCTCGAATGCGTCGAACTCCCTTCCCCTCGGCCCGGCCCCGGCGAGATCCGGCTGAAAGTGCTCGCCTGCGCCGTGTGCCGCACCGACCTGCACGTGATCGACGGTGAGCTGCCCCACCCCAAGCTGCCGCTCGTACTCGGCCACGAAATCGTCGGACGCGTACTCGAAGTGGGCGAAGGCGTGACGCGCTTTCGTGTGGACGATCGCGTGGGTGTGCCCTGGCTCGGCGGGGCCTGCGGTACGTGCCGCTACTGCCGGCGCGGGCAGGAGAACCTGTGCGAATCGGCCATCTTCACCGGCTACACGCGCGACGGCGGCTTTGCCGAGGAGACGCTGGCCGACGCCCGCTTCTGCTTTCCCATCCCCGAACGCTACAGCGACGCCGAGGCCACGCCCTTGCTGTGCGCCGGACTCATCGGCTGGCGCACCTACGCCAAGGCGGGCGCGAACCTCGAACGCGTCGGCATCTACGGTTTCGGCGCCGCGGCGCACCTCATCGCCCAGGTGGCCATACACCAAGGCAAGCGCATCTACGCTTTCACGCGCCCCGGGGACGTCGCCGCCCAGGAATTCGCCCGGCGCCTGGGCGCGTGCTGGGCCGGAGGTTCGGACGAGCTGCCGCCCGAGCCGCTCGATGCCGCGCTCATCTTCGCCCCCGTGGGCGAACTCGTGCCGCAGGC
>JAQUGB010000209.1 GCA_028684345.1 Tepidiphilus sp.
GGATCCCTTGATGCAGTTTCGCGCCTGGCTCGAGGAGGCGATCGACGCCGGCGTGCCGGAGCCGAATGCCATGACCGTGGCCACGGTAGATGAGCGCTGCCGCCCGTCGACGCGCCCCGTGCTTCTCAAGGAGGCCGACGAGCGCGGCCTCGTGTGGTACACGAACTATCTCAGCCGCAAGGGGCGCGAGCTGGAGCACCATCCCTTCGCCGCCCTGCAGTTCTTCTGGCCCGATCTGGAACGGGTGGTGCGCATCGAGGGTCGGGTCGAGAAGGTCTCGCCCGAGGAGTCGGACGCCTACTTCGCCCAGCGCCCTCTGGCGGCTCGCCTCGGCGCCTGGGCGAGCGAGCAGAGCCAGCCGATCGCCTCGCGTACCGAGATCGTGGAGCGCGCCGCCCGCTACGGGCTCAAGTTCGGCCTCAATCCGCCGCGCCCGCCGCATTGGGGCGGTTTTCGGCTGATTCCGGAGTATTGGGAATTCTGGCAGGGACGGCCCTCGCGCCTGCACGATCGCATCGCCTACCGTCCCGACGGCGCCGGGGGGTGGGTTCGCCAGCGTCTGGCGCCGTAGTTCATTCACGCCACCCTTCAGAGCTCGGAGAGCGGCTGGGGTTTGTGCACCGCGTAGCCCTGCAGATAGTCCACGCCCAGCTCGCGCAGCGTGGCGATGATGGCGTCGTTTTCCACGAATTCGGCGATGGTGGCCATGCGCATGAGCCGCGCCAGGCTCACCATGGTCTGCACGATCACCCGGTCTTCGCGCCGCTCGTGCACGTGGCGCACGAATTGGCCGTCGGCCTTGATATAGTCGGCGGTGAAACGGCGCAGATAGCCGAAGGAAGAGGTGCCCGAGCCGAAATCGTCGAGCGCGATCGCCGCGCCCAGGCCGCGCATCCGCGTGATGAAGGCCACCGCCACTTCGGTCTGCTCGATCACGGTGCTCTCGGTGATCTCGAAGACCAGGCGCTCTGGCGGGATGCCATGTTCGCGGAGCAGGGCTTCGAGATACTCGACCCAGCCTTCGTCCGACAAGGTCTGCCCCGAGACGTTGAGGCTGATGACGTCGGCCGGCCACGGGCGATTCTCGGCGAGCCGCCGCCCCAGGTCTGCCATCACCTTGCGCACCACGATGCGGTCAATGCGCGGCATGAGCTGAAAGCGTTCGGCGGCGGAGAGGAATACGCCCGGCGTGAGCCGTTCCCCTCGCTCGGTGACCAGCCGCATGAGGATCTCGGCGTGCAGCCGGCCTTCGCCCACGGGAACGATGCGCTGCACCCAGGGTTCGAACGCCTCGGTGCGGATGGCGTTGAGGAGCACCGGCAGCAGCTCGATCTCACGGCGGCGCCGCTCCACCCAGGGATGGGTGGGGAGGTAATTGACGACGCGGTTGCCGCCGAGCTGCTTGGCGACGTAGCTGGCGATGTCGGCGGCGATCTTCAGGTCGGCCACGGTGGAGGGGACGCGGTCGGCGCGTACGAGTCCGATGCTCGCGGCCACCGTCAGGTTGAGGCCGTTGTCGGTGATGGGGTGGGCCAGGATCTTGGCGCCGATCTCGCGCGCGAGCGCCTCGTTGGGTGCATCCTCGCTCGTCCCCACCCAGCAGGCGGCGAATTCGTCGGCATCGTGGTGCGCGAGCACGGCCTGTTCGACGCGCGGGGGAATGATCTCTTCCATGAGGCGGGCGACGTCGCGCAGGACACGGTCCCCCGCCTCGTGGCCGCAGCTGTCATTGACGGCGGCGAAGTGGTCGAGATCGATGGCACAGACCCAGACGCGGCCGGCGTCGTACTGTTGCAGGAGTTTGCCGAGCGCTTCGTCGAAGTAGATTCGGCTGTGCAGGCCGGTGAGCGCGTCGTATTCGATGCGGTGGCGCAGCTCGTCGATCCTTGCGGCTACGGCGTCGGCGAGCGCGTTGAGACTCTGCGCGAGCACGCTCACTTCGTCGCTGCCGCTTGCCTCGGCGCGGCGTGAGAGATCGCCCGCGGCGAGCGTGCGACTCAATTCGGCCAGGGCGACGAGCCGTCGCGCGAGCCTTCGCGCCACCCCGTCGAGCAGCACGCCGCCCAGGGTGAGGGAGAAGAGTAGGAGCAAGGCGGTGCTGAGGATGAGCCGTCCGCGACCCGTTTCGAGGGGGGTGAGCGAGATGCCGAGCACGATCGTGCCATAGGGCAGGGCGTTGCCGTCGTGATCGAAGTTGATCGCCTGCTGCCACACGCCAATCGGCTGACCATGATGGTTCAGGCGCGAGGAAGCCTGCGGCAGGCGCTCGAGGGGTTCGGTCCAACCGTAGTTGGCGATGGGATGCCGGTCGAGGTCGATGATTACGGCAAAGGCGACGGGTTCATCGGCGAGCAGGGCTTCGAGCCGGTGTTGCAGCTGTTCATAGTCGTGGGTGAGCAGTGCCTGGCGGGCCAGGGTGTCGATCCGCTGAAGATAGTGCCGGGCCTCGCGCTCGGCAGCCCGCGACAGGGCCTCGTCGAGGGCCCGCCAGTGGGCGTAGGTGAAGCCGACGACGATAATGATGAGTACGGTGCCGGCGGCGAGGAGGATCTGGATGCGAAAAGGGATGCGGCGTAGCCAGTTCATCGTGCAGGCTCCAACGAGGAGGCATAGCGCCGATCCAGGATCGGCAGGAAAGGAGCCATCTCGGCGAAATCGGCCTCGGTGACCGGGACGAAGCGGCGATAGCCCGTCTCTGCGAAGAACTGACGTCCTGCCTCGGTTTCATGGAAGGAGAGGAGCGTGGCACGGAAGCGGGCGCGCAGGGCTTCGGGCAGGCTGCGGCGCGCTCCCGCCATGAGATGCGGTACGTCCGGACCGAAGGGGACGGCCTGCAGCGACGGGTATTTGGCGCGAAACTGGCCATAGACCGTGTTGGCGACGATGGCGTAATCGACGCTCCCGTTGGCAAGCA
>JAQUGB010000210.1 GCA_028684345.1 Tepidiphilus sp.
TCCTTGCGCCGGTTGATGAATTCGCCGCTCCAGCGGCGGCCGTTCTTCAGGTGGGTCCACAGGTCGAGGTAGGTTTCGCGCGGGGTCTTGCCGGATTGGAGGATGCGCGGATTCTTGCCCAGCACTTGGTCGGGGCGGTAGCCGGTGACTTCGGTGAAGGCGCGATTGACGTAGAGGATGCTGGGTTGGGTATCGGTGATCATCACCTGGGCGGGAGAGACTTCGATCGCCTTCTCCAGGAGACGGAGCCGTTCCTGGTGGGAAAACAAGGAAGACATCGCCTGCTCCAGCGCCAGGCTCAGGGCCCGCAGCTCAGGGACTGCGCCGCGCAGATCGGGGGGGCGGTAGGCGCCGGACTTGGTGGTGGCGCTCAGCGCATGGGTGAGGGCTTGGAGGGGGCGCACCCCGCGCCAATGGATCAGCCCCCCCAGCAGTAACACGATTCCCAGCGAAAGGGATGCGTTCAAAGCGAAGGCGAGGCGATGCTCGCGTAATCGGCCGGCGAGCTCGGCGCGGGGATCATGGATCAGGAGCAGCCAGCCAGGAGGTTGGTCCAATTGGGCGGAAGGGGGATCATGAGGGCGCCATGCCACGGCAAGCAAGAGCGTCTCGTGCTCCGTGCGCCAATGTTTCGTCCCAGGGCTGGAGGGTGGGGGAAGAGCGAACGAGGGGAAGAGCTCCGCCACGGGGCGGCCTTCCCAGTCGTGCCGATGTGCTGCGAGGACGCTTCCGTGTTCGTCGGTGAGGACGGTGGCCAGATGTCCCGGGGTGCTGCTGAGGAAGCGGATCAGGGCGCGTACTTCGTCGGGCCGTGCTTGCCAATGGCGCTCGGCGGTCCATGCCAGGGTGGCCGCCCGCCCCAGGAGCCGCTCCCGGACTTCGAGCAGTGTTTGTGCCTGCAGGGCACGCCATCGTAGCCAGCTCTCGCCGGCCATGACGCCCAGGATGAGGGTGAGGAGGGGCAGAGCGACACGCAGGGCGAGCGGGAGGGCGGCGAGGCGGCTCATGGAGTCATGCGCTGGGACGTGGGAGAAAGTCGAGGCGGACGGGAATGTCCGGTTCCGTGTGCGCGACGTACGCTCCGGCCCGGGTCAGCAGCGGCACGAGGCGCCGGGTGACGGCGGGTAATTCCCTCGTCATCCAACGCCCTTGTTCCCTCAGCGCGGGGAAGATCAGCCCGACGAGCGGCAGAAAGGCTTCGTCCGGCGGCAGGCCGAAGCGGGCTGCGAGCCGATAGCGTGCATCGTTGGGATGCTGCCGCATCCATTCCAGGGCGAGGAAATGAAGCTGGACGAGCCGTTTCAGGGCCCCGGCGTGGCTAACCAGAATCGCGTTGCGGGCGACGAGGACGTCGACGATGAGCGGAGGAAGGCGGCTGGTGTCGAAACAGGGGGTCGCGCCCATGCGCCGCAATTTTTCGGCATGGGGTTGGTAGGAGACCGCCAGATCGATTGCGCCGTTGCGCCAGGCCTGGATCTGTCGCTCGGGCGAGAGGGGGACGCGGTTCAGGGTCGCCGGGTCGAGTCCGATGTGCTCGCACCAAGCGTGAAAGAGCACGAGCCCGGGACCATGGTGCTCGACGGCGATGCGTGCTCCCGGCAAGAAGTCGCGCTCGTCACAGCGCCCACGCGAAAGTATCTGATCGCCACCCGCGGAGACGGCGACGACGCACAGGACACAGAGCTCCAGGGCCTGGATTTGGCCGAGGATGACTTCGTCGAAAGGCAGTAGGGCCGCTTCGACGCGTTCGAGCCGCAGGAGGTCGAGCTGTGAGGCGGCGTCAGGCACTTCCACCAGCTGCAGGAAAGCGGCCATGCCCGGGGCCGCGTCGCAGAACGTACGCAGCGGTTCGTATCCCGACCAAGGGTGGAATGAAAGGCGAAGGGTGTGCTCCAGTGTGCAGCTCCCGAGCCAGGGCGCCGTGAGTCCGGATCCGGCCAATGCTGCGATGATGCGGCGTCGCGTCGCGTTGGGGTGGGTCATGTTGGTTCCTGAACACCGAGTCGCTGGCCCTGGAGCGGTGGCAAGGCGACCTGGTTGCGGCCTTCGCGCTTGGCGCGGTACATGGCTTCGTCGACCCGGCTGAGGCTCTCGTCGAGCGGGGCGTCGGGCTCGAGGGGCGCGACCCCGATCGATACCGTTCCGCTCAAGATCTTGCCGGATTCGTCGAGCGGTATTTGCGTTTGTGCCCACGCCTGGCGCACGCGTTCGGCCACCTTGACGGCGGTGTCGAGCGAGGTATCCGGCAGGATGGCGATGAATTCCTCGCCGCCATAGCGAGCGATGAAGTCGGTGGGGCGCAGGTTGTGGCGCAGCACGCGGGCGAAGGCTTGCAGCATGCGGTCGCCCACGGCGTGGCCGTAGGTATCGTTGACCTTCTTGAAGTGGTCGAGGTCGAACATCAAGAGCGCCGCCGGACGCTTGTGGCGCTGCACCGCCGATTGGGCTTCCTGCAGACGCTGCTCGAGGTGGCCGCGGTTGGCCAGACCCGTGAGCGGATCGTAGGCGGCGAGCCGGCGCAGTTCTTCGACGAGGCGCATCTCTTCGGTGATGTCGTGGAAAGCCACGACGATTCCCACGCTGCGGCCGTGCTCGAAGCGAGGACTCGCCGAGACGTGCACCGGCACCGGCAAACCGTCGACGCGCCAGAAGACGTCGTCTTGGCGTACTTTCTTGCCCTCGGCGATGGCGCGCAGCAAGGGGCATTCCTCGCGAGGATAGGGTTGGCCATCGGGGCGGCGGGCGTGGAAGAGATCGTGCGCGACCTTGCCGAGCACCTCTTCCGGACGGAATCCCAGTAACTCGGCGGCGGCGCGATTGAAGAAGATGCAACGGCCGAGCTCGTCGGTACCATAGATGGCTTCATCCACGGTCTCGAGTATGGTCTGCGTCTGTGTCAGCGCCGAGGCGAG
>JAQUGB010000034.1 GCA_028684345.1 Tepidiphilus sp.
TTCTATGCGTGGTGGCATCTGCATTGACGATTTCGGAGCGAAGAATGGAAGACGAAGGGCGCAAGATCGTGGCCGTGCTCGCGCCGCTACCACGGCGGCTTGCTTCCGCCCTCTACGAATTGCTGCTGCTGGGCGGCATCGTGGGCGCGGGGTTCGTCTTGCCGTGGATTTTGATCGGGGTCGCGACGGAAAAGATCGCCGCCGGCGGTTGGCTTTTTCTGCACCTTTTCATGCTGCTGGGCGCCTATTTCGTCGGTTGCTGGTGGCGCCTGGGGGCGACGCTGGCGATGCAGACCTGGCGCTTGCGGCTGGTCGAGCGCGACGGTGTGCCCCCGAGCCTGCGGCGCTGCCTGTGGCGCTACCTGCTCTGCTGGCCTTCGTGGCTGACGGGGCTGGGGGTGCTGTGGGCCTTCGTCGACGCCGAGGGGCAATTCTTGCACGACCGGTTGGCCGGCACGCGACTCGTGCTGTTGCCGCCGAAACGATGAGGAACGAACCATGACGGAACATCTGATCCGACGCGAGGACTATCGGCCGCCGCAGTGGTCGGTGCGCGAGGTATGGCTCTCCTTTACGCTCGGCGAGGAGACGACCGAGGTACGGGCGCGGCTGCACTGCGTGCGCGGCAAGGGGGTGAGCGAAGAGGAGCCGATCGTGCTCGATGCCGAGGCGCTCGAGCTCGTCTCCGTGACGCTCGATGGCGAGCCGCTTTCGCCGCTGGCCGGGCCGGGGGAACGCGGGTTCGTGTATGACGCCTCCAGCCTGCGGCTCTACGGCGCACGCGGCCCCGAGGCGTGGGTAGAGACCGTGGTGCGCATCCATCCGGCGCGCAACACGGCGCTCTCGGGGCTGTACCGCTCGGGCACGGGGCTGTTCACGCAGTGCGAGGCGCAGGGGTTTCGTCGCATCACGCCGTTTCCCGATCGCCCCGACGTGATGGCCCGTTTCCACGTGACCTTGGAAGCGGACGAGGCGCGCTATCCGGTGCTGCTCAGCAACGGCAATCTGGTGGAGAAAGTGCGTTTGCCCGGAGGGCGGCATCGGGCGGTATGGGTCGATCCCTTTCCCAAGCCGTGCTATCTCTTCGCGCTGGTGGCGGCCGACCTGCAGGCGCTCGAGCGGGAAGTGGGGCTGGCCGATGGACGTCGTGCCTTGCTGCAGGTGTGGGTCAAGGACGAACACCTGCCGCGGGCGGATTGGGCGCTGGTATCGCTTGAGGCGGCGCTGCGCTGGGACGAGCGGCGCTTTGGCCGCGTGCTGGATCTGGACCGCTACATGATCGTGGCGGTGTCGGATTTCAACATGGGGGCGATGGAGAACAAGGGGCTCAACATCTTCAACACGAAATACGTGCTGGCGAGCCCCGAGACGGCCACCGATGCGGACTACGCCGCGGTGCAAGCCGTGGTGGGGCACGAGTATTTCCACAACTGGACGGGGAACCGCATCACCTGCCGCGACTGGTTCCAGCTGACTTTGAAAGAAGGGCTCACGGTGTTCCGCGAGCAGGAGTTCAGTGCCGACCAGCTGTCCCAGGCCGTGGGGCCCGAGCGAGCGGCGTCGGCCCGGGCGGTGAAACGCATCGAGGATGTGCAGACGTTGCGCACGGTGCAGTTCCCCGAAGACGAGGGGCCGATGGCGCATCCCATCCGTCCCCAGTCCTACCGCGCCATCGACAATTTCTACACCGCCACCGTGTATGAAAAGGGCGCCGAAGTGATCCGGCTGCTGCACACCTTGCTGGGGGAGGCCGGCTTTCGCGCCGGGATGGATCGTTACTTCGAGCGCTACGACGGCCAGGCGGTGACCTGCGAGGATTTCGTCGCGGCCATGGCCGAGGCGAATGGCGTCGACCTGACGCCGTTTTTGCGCTGGTACGAGCAGGCGGGGACGCCGCGGCTGGTGGTCGAGGAAGACTGGGACGGCGACGCTGGGCGCTACACGCTGCGCCTGCGGCAATTCACTCCGCCCACGCCGGGACAACCGGAGAAAGGGCCGGTGGTGCTGCCCATCCGCCTGGGCTTGCTTGGCGCAGATGGCCGCGACCTGCCGCTCGTGCTCGCCGACGAGCGCGATGCCGTACCCGCACCCGAAGCGCCGCCAGCCGGAGGGATGCGGCCGATCGCGCCGCGCGACACCGCGGTGGGGGCGAGGACCCGCCTCTTCACCCTGACCGGGGAGACGCTCGCGCTCGAATTCGTTGGTCTGCCCCCAGGGCCGAAGCCGGTGCCTTCGCTGCTGCGCGGGTTTTCGGCACCGGTGCGGCTGATGCTCGATGAGCCGGACGAGGCGCTGCGCCACCGCATGGCCTACGATTCGGACGCCTTCAACCGCTGGGATGCGGCGCAGAGCTGGGCGCAGCGCCAGGTGCTGCGGCTGGCGCGGGGTGAAGCCGAGACCCTGGACGAGGGGTTCGTCGCGTCCTGGAGGCAGCTCCTCGCCGACGAGTCGCTCGATGCGATGTTCCGCGTCAAGGCCGCGGCGCTTCCCAGCGAGCGCTGGTTGCTGGAGGCGATGACGCCGGCCGACCCGGTGCGCCTGCGTGCCGCCCTCGTGCGCGCCTCGCTCGCGCTTGCGCAGGCCGGACGCGACCTGTGGCCGCGCTGGCGGGATTCCGGAGCCGCTCGTCCCTACCGCTACGATCCGCTGGAAGCCGGCCGGCGTGCGCTCGCCGCGTTTGCCTGGCGCATGGAGGCGCTGCTGGGTGAGGACGAACGCTGCTCGCGCGCGTTTGCCGCCGCGGACAATCTCACCGAGCGGCTGGCGGCACTCGATGCCGCGCTCACGCACCCGGACGAGGCCGTGGGCGAGGCGCTGCTCTCCGCCTTCGAGTCGCGTTATGCCGAAGACGATCTGGTGCTCGACAAGTGGTTCGCCCGCCAGGCGATGCGCTGGTCATGGCATGGTGCGCCGGGAAGGACGCTCGAGCGCGTGCGGCGGTTGGCGGATCATCGGGCGTTTCGCTGGACCAACCCCAACAAGGTCTACGCCCTGGTGCTCAACTTCTTCGCCAACAACCTCGCCGAAGCCTGCGCGGCCGGCGATCCGGCCTGGGCCTTCTGGCAGGAAGCGGTGCTGCGGCTCGATGCGACCAACCCCATCGTGGGATCGCGCCTTGCCCGTGCGCTCGAGCGCTGGCGGCGTTGGGCCGAACCGTATCGCGATTCCTTCGCGCCCGTGCTGGAGGCGACCCGCCGCCAGGTTCGTTCGGCCGAAGTGCGCGAGATCCTCGAGCGCATGGCCGACGAGGCGGTCGGGGCGCCTTGAGGTAGAATCGTCCCTCACGTTTCTGGTGCCGCGGCCGGGGTTCTCCCGGCGCGGTGAAACGGGAAAGCGGTGCGCCGGAGTGCTTCCGGCAAAGCCGCTGCTGCCCCCGCAACGGTAGGCGAGTGCGGGCGCGCCGAAACGCCACTGGGTTTCAGGCCTGGGAAGGCGGCGCGTCAAATCTCGCAAGCCCGGAGACCGGCCAGGAACGCAGGGCGCAGGCGCGTGAATCCGCCTGCGGTGGGCTTTCCATTTGGGCCGGCGGGGTGGCCGGCCGAGGGGAATCATGTGAATCGCTTCGTCAAATCTTTGGTGGCCGCGCTGCCGCCGAGCCTGCTTTTGTCGTCTTTTTCTTTCGAGGTCGGGGCGCAGGAAGCGCTGGAGCCGGTCGTCGTGACGGCCACGCGTCAGCAGACGCGGGTCTCCGAGATCCTCGCCGACGTCACGGTGATCGAGCGCGAGGAGATCGAGCGCGCGGGAAGCGAGACCATCATCGATCTGCTCGCGCGTCAACCCGGCATCCAGATGACGCGCAACGGGGGGCCGGGCAATGCCGCCAGCGTATACGTCCGTGGGGCTCGTCCCAATCAGACCAAGGTGCTGGTCGATGGCATCCCGATCAATTCGACCGATTCCAACGGCTCTGCATTGCGTTTCCTCTCGCTGGCCGACGTCGAGCGCATCGAGATCCTGCGCGGGCCCGCCGCGACGATGTATGGGGCGGATGCCATCGGCGGCGTGATCCAAATCTTCACCCGACGCGGTGCCCCAGGCCTGTCGGCCGAGGCGTTTGCCGGTTACGGTTCGTACGACACGGCGCAGGGCAGCGTCGGTCTGTCCGCAGGCAACGAACTCGTCCGCTTGCGGGCGGATTTCCAGCAAAGCCATAGCGGCGGCTTCTCCGCCATGAAAAACGCTTCCGGGCGCGACGCCGACGACGACGCCTACCGCAACCGCGGCGGCACCGCCTCGCTCGTGCTCACGCCGCTCGCCGGCCACGAGATGGGCTTCGTGCTGCGGAAAAACGACGGGCGGGTACATTATGACGAGAGTCCGCCCACCAGTGAAATCGATGCGTACGAAGATTTTCGCACGCAACAGTGGCAGGTCTATACGCGAAACGCATTTAATGAACATTGGACGAGTACGCTACGCATTGGCCACTCCCTGGATTGGCGTAAATACGTTTCCTCTTGGTCCAGCCGGATGCGAACCGAGAACGATCAATACGTCTGGCAGAACGATGTTCGCCTGCCTCTGGGGCGGGCCATGCTCGCGCTCGAGCGCTTCGAGCAAAAAGCGCCCCTCTTGGGCGGAATGCCCAGTGATGAATCGATCGCCATCAACTCGGCCGTGGCTGCCTGGAGTGCCAACATCGGGCCGCATCGCTGGCAGCTGAGCGGGCGGCGCGACGAGCATTCGACTTTTGGGGGCGAGAACTCCTATGCCGTGGCGTACGGCTATCAGATCACCCATGAATGGCGTGCGCACGCGAGCCTAGGAACGGCCTTCAAAGCGCCATCGCTCTATGAACTCTTCGACGTCTATTCGGGCAATGCCAGCTTGCAGCCGGAAAAGGCTCGCAACCGCGAAGTCGCACTCGTGTGGGAACGAGGAGGACATTCTGCCAGCCTCACGTATTTTCGTAATGAGGTGAGGAATTTGATCGACTGGGTAGCCACGGGCTCGCGGAGCGGGCGCTACGTCAACGTTGGCAAAGCGCGCTTCGAAGGTGCCACGCTCGCCTATGAAGGGGCGACGGCGGGCTGGCGGTGGCGCACGAGCTACGACTGGCTGCTGGCCGTGGACGAAGTCAACGATACCCGCTTGACGCGGCGTGCTCGCCACAGTGCCACGGCGGCATTGTGGCGTACGGTGGGAGCCTTTGATTTCGGGGTGGAATGGCAAGGGGTGGGGCGTCGGCTCGAATCCCCTCACGCAGGAGGGGGTGAGCTCGGCGCCTACAGCCTGTTCAACCTCGTGGCGAGCCACCGTTTCACGCCGGACTTGAAGCTGGAAGCGCGTATCGACAACCTCTTCGACAAGAATTACGAAAGCGTGCGCGGTTACAACACCCCCGGTTTGAGCGCCTTCGTGGGGTTGCGCTATACGCCGCGCTGAAGCGCGCGATTCAGATCTCGAGGTTGTCGATGAGCCGCGTGCTTCCCAGGCGCGCGGCGCCCAGCACGACGAGTTCCCGCTCGCCCGGTGCGGGCGGCTGCAGGTCGGCGCGGCGGCGGACCGTGACGTAGTCCGGCTGCCAGCCGTGGGCGGCAAGCTCGGCCATCGCCTCCGTTTCCTGCCGGGCATGGTCGGTGGCTCCGGCGCGCACGGCCTGGGCGACGCGCGTGAGCACGCGGTAGAGCCGCGGCGCTTCGGCACGCTCGGCTTGTGAGAGATAGGTGTTGCGCGAGGAGAGCGCGAGGCCGTCGGCGGCGCGCACCGTCTCGCCGGCGACGATCGTCACCGGCAGGGCGAGCTGGCGCACCAGGTTGCGCAGTACCATGAGCTGCTGGTAGTCCTTCTTGCCGAAGAGAGCGACTTCGGGCTGCACGATGCCGAAGAGCTTGGTGACCACGGTGGCCACACCGCGGAAATGCCCGGGACGCACGGCGCCTTCGAGGATGTCGGTGTGCTCGGGCGGAGGCGCCACGGTGTAGGTCTGCGGTTCGGGGTACATTTCCGCCTCGCTGGGGGCGAAGACGTAGCGCACGCCTTCGGCGGCGAGCAGCTCCAGGTCGCGCGGCAGGGTGCGCGGATAGCGGTCGAAATCCTCGTTCGGACCGAATTGCAGGCGGTTGACGAAGATGCTCACCACCACCGTGTCGGCGAGCGTCTTCGCCTGGCGCACCAGCGCGAGGTGTCCTTCGTGCAGGCAGCCCATGGTCGGTACCAGCGCCACGCGTCCCAGAGAGGGGCGCAGGGCGCGGACTTCGGCCACGGTCGTGAGCGGAGAATTCGTGGTCATGACGAACCCTCAGTAGCAGTGTTCCGGGGCGGGAAACGTCCCTTCCTTCACTTCGCGCACGTAGGCGCGCACCGCCTCCTCGACCGAATCGCGGCCGGTGAGGAAGTTCTTGACGAAGCGCGCCTTGCGTCCGGGGTAGATGCCCAGCATGTCGTGCAGCACCAGGACCTGACCGTGACACTCGGGTCCGGCGCCGATGCCGATGGTGGCGGAACGGGAGAGCCGGGCGCTGATCTCGGCGCCTAGCGTGCGCGGGGCCATTTCGATGACGATGAGCGCCGCCCCGGCTTCTTCCAGCGCCAGGGCGTCTTCGAGGAGGCGGCGCGCGTCTTCCTCGCTGCGGCCCTGCACGCGATAGCCGCCGAGCTGGTGTACGGCCTGCGGCGTGAGGCCGATGTGCCCGCACACCGGAATACCACGCTCGACGAGGAACCGCACCGTCTCGGCCATCACTTGCCCGCCTTCGAGCTTGACCATCTGCGCCCCGGCGGCCATGAGGGCGGCGGCGTTGCGCAGCGCCTGCTGCGGACTTTCCTGGTAAGAGGCAAACGGCAGGTCGGTGACGACGAAAGCGCGCCGGGCGCCGCGGGCCACACATTCGGTGTGATAGATCATCTGCGCCATCGTCACCGGCAGGGTGCTCTTCTGCCCTTGCACGACGTTGCCCAGCGAATCGCCCACGAGCAGGACGTCGACGCCGGCGCGCTCCAGGAGCGTGGCGAAACTCGCGTCGTAGCAGGTGAGCATGGCGATCTTCTCACCGGCGGCACGCATCTCGGCGAGCCGCGTGAGGGTGATGGGTCGGTCATCGAGGGGTTGGGCGCTCATCGCCTCCTCCGTACAACGGGAACGCGGGCGATTGTGGCGCATTTCATCGCGGCGCACAACCCGCGCCGCTCAGGCGTAGCCGAAATACTCGCGGTGGCTGCGCATCCCGCGCAGGCGCTCGAGCACCAGGGCGAAGTCGCCCGATTCGTGGATGGGGTCGAGCACTTCCGCATCCAGGATGAACAAGGGGGAGGCGTCGTACTCGTAGAAGAAACGGGCGTAGGCGGCGCAGACGTCGGTGAGGTAATCGAGCGTGATGCCGCGCTCGACCGTCCAGGCGCGACGCTCGACGCGTTCGGCCAGCGTCTCCGGGCGCGCCTGCAGGTAGATGACGAGATCGGGCTTCGGCAGATTCGCGGGTACGATCCGCTCATGGATGCGCCGATAGAGGGCGTATTCGTCCGCCTCGAGATTGAGCTCGGCGAAGAGAGGGTCTTTCTGCAGCATGAAGTCGCTTACCACGCGCTGCCCGGCGGCGAGCATCTGGGTCACGCTCGAGAGCGCTTCGAGGCGCTGGAAGAGGAAGTCGAGCTGCAAGGGCAGCGCCCATCGTTCGCGGTGTTGATAGAAACGGGCGATGAAGGGGTTGCGCTCGGGCGCTTCCTGCACCAGTTGCAGGGAGAGCGTTTCGGCAAGCTTCTGCGCGAGCCGCGTCTTGCCGCAGCCGATCGGTCCTTCGATGACGAGGTAGCGGGCCTTGTCGAGCATGGGCTGCGACTCCAAGAGGATCATGCAGGATGGGGAAGGAGGCGTTCGACGTCCTGGTCGCTCAGCCGCTCACGCCAGGCCGACAGCGGCCCCAGGCCCGGGGCTTCCAGGAAGGGGTCGAGTTCGAGCAGCGGTTCGAGCACGAAGGCGCGCCGATGCAGCCGCGGATGGGGCAAGGTGAGGCGGGAGGATGCGAGTACGAGTTCGCCGTAGAGCAGCAGGTCGAGATCGAGCGCGCGCGGCGCCCAGCGGTAGGGGCGGACGCGGCCGAAGCGCCCTTCCAGCGCGAGGAGCTCGTCGAGCAAGGCATGCGGCGGCAGCGTCGTGGCCACGCGCGCCACGGCGTTGATGTAGTCCGGCTGCGGCTCGGGAACGCCTACCGGCGCGGTGCGGTAGAGCGAGGAGGCGGCGACGAGCTGCGTGTCGGGCAATCGTCCCAAGGCGGCGATCGCCGCGCGTACCGTGGCTTCGGCGTCACCGAGATTGGCCCCGAGCGCGACATGGGCGAGGACGGGGGTCATGGAGCGTCCGGCGTGGGGGTGATCTCGGTCATCTCGCGCACGGCCGATTGCGCTTTGCGCGGACGGCGGCGGCGCTTGCGTTTGGCCGGTGTCTCGCCGGTACTTCGCGCTTCACGCAGTAGCGCCGCCCGCTCGGCCTCATCGCCGTAGGCGAAGCGCTGCCACCAGCGCGGCAGTTCCTCGGGCACTTCGCCCGCCTTGGCGCGCAGCGAGAGAAAATCCCAGCCGGCGCGGTAACGCGGCTGCTCGATGAGGCGATAGGGGGCTTTGCCGGCGCGCCGCTCGAAGCGCGGTTGCATCATCCACAGCTCGCGGATGTCGCCGGCGAGCTTGCGCGTGATCGCGAGCGACTCGGCTTGCGTCTCCAGCACGGTGTCCATCGCGGCTTCCATGGCAGGGAAGACCGGTTCGCCCTGAGCCTGGCGTCGGCGCCATTCTTCGAGCACCCGGGGCCATAGCAGGGCGGCGAAGCTGAAGGCGGGCGAGGCGCTCTTGCCTTCGCGGATGCGCCGGTCGCTGTCTTCCAGGGCGAGGCGCACGAAGCGCTCGCCGGAAGGGTGGTCGAAGACAAGGTCGAGCACTGGCAGCAGCCCGCCGTGCAATCCTTCCTCGCGCAGTCGTTCGAGGCAGGCGAGCGCATGGCCGGATGTAAGGATTTTTACCACTTCGTCGAAGAGCCGCGCGGGTGGGACGTTCTCCAAGAGCGGCGCGAGCCGCCGGATGGGGGCGCGGGCCGCCGGGTCGATCAGGAGGTCGAGCTTGGCGGCGAGCCGTACGGCGCGCAGCATGCGCACCGGGTCTTCGCGATAGCGTTGCTCGGGATCACCGATCACGCGCAGGGTACGCGCCTCGATGTCGCCCACGCCATGGTGAAAGTCGTGCAGCACGCCCGCCACCGGATCGTAATAGAGGGCATTGATGGTGAAGTCGCGCCGCTGGGCGTCCTCGGGGTGCGTGCCGAACACGTTGTCGTCGAGGAGCCTGCCGTGCGCATCCACGGGGGCGCGGTCGGGATCGACCAGGCCGCGGAAGGTGGTGACTTCCACCGTTTCCCTGCCGTGATAGACGTGCACGATCTTGAAGCGGCGCCCGATGATGTGGGCACGGCGAAAAAGGGCTCGTACCTGCTCGGGGTGGGCGTCGGTGGCGACGTCGAAGTCTTTGGGCGTACGCGACAAGAGCAGGTCGCGCACCGCGCCGCCCACGACGTAAGCCTGATGGCCATGGCGCTGTAGCGTCTCGCACACGAGGCGGGCGCCGGGGGAAATGTGCTCGGGCGTGATGCCGTAGCGCGCGGCCGGTAAAACGGCCGGCGCCGAGGCGCTCGGCTTGGTGACTTTGGCGATGACTTTTTTGATGAGTTTGCGGATCATGGATGTCTCGTGACCGAGGAAGGCTCGGCTTGGCGTAGCGACAAGATGCGCCAGCCGTGGCGGAGTGCATGCGAGCGCAGCCGTTCGTCCGGATCGACGGCGACGGGTTCGGCGACGCGTTCGAGCAAGGGGAGGTCGTTGTGCGAGTCGCTATAAAAGGTGGTGCGAGAAAAACTCGTCCACCACAGCCCCAGCGATTCGAGCCAGGATTCGACGCGCGCGATCTTGCCCGCCTGGAAGGCCGGCGTGCCGCGGCAGCGGCCGGTAAACCGTCCGTCGTGCTGCTCGGGGATGGTGGCGATGAGGTGGCAGATGCCGAAGGCGCGCGCGATCGGTCCGGTGACGAAGGCGTTGGTGGCGGTGACGATCGCCGCCACGTCGCCCGCGGCCAGATGCTCGCGTACCAAGGCTTTGGCCGCCGGCGTCATCATGGGTTCGATGACTTCCCGCATGAATTCGGCGTGCAGCGCCTCCAGTGTGCGGCGCTCGTGGCGCGCGAGCGGGGCGAGCTGGAAATCGAGGAAAGCGTGGATGTCGAGCGTGCCCGCCTGATACTGGGCGTAGAACTCGGCGTTCTTCGCTTCATAGAGCTCGGCGTCGACCAGTCCTTTGCGGATCAGGAACTGCGCCCACTCGAAATCCGAGTCGCCGGCAAGCAGGGTGTTGTCCAGATCGAAGAGCGAGAGGTTCACCATCATTCCTTGTTTGATAGACCAGATTCATCCCGAAGCGGTTCCGCCTCCAGCTCGGCGAGCACCTCGCGCGCGAGCGCCACGGTCACGGGACGCTGGCGCTCGAGCGATCGCCGGTCGAGCGCGGCGACGAAAGCGGCCAGGCGCCGCGGGTCGCGTTCGATGCGGTGCAGCACGTAGGTGGCTACGTCGCGTTCCAGCCGCATGCCGCGTGCCTGGGCCCACTGCTGCAGGAAGCCGAGCCGCTGCGCATCGTCGAGTGGCTCGACGTGGAACACCAGGCTCTGGCCGATGCGGGTGCGCAGATCCTCGCGCAGCGCCAGTCGCAGCGGCGGGGCGTCACCGCTCACCACCAGCCGTTGCTTGAGTTCGCGTGCGCGATTGTAGGCGTTGAAGAGCGCATGTTGCAGCCCAGGGGGGGCGCGCTGCACGTTGTCGAGGAGAAGGATCGCCTCGGGCGTCTCCGGCAGCGCTTCGCCGGCGAAATGCTCTGCGGCGAAGTAGTGTACGGGGCGAGCGTGGCGTTGGGCGAACTCGGCGGTGGCGATCAGAAGGTGCGTGCGACCGCTGCCTGAGTCGCCCCAGAGGTAGAGATGGGCGGCGGGCAGGGGATTGCCGTCTCGCGTCTGCACCAGGCACTGCAGCGCCGCTACCAGCTCCGCGTTGTGCCCGATGACCGTGCGCTCGAAGGTCGGCACGGTGTCGTCGAAGAAATCGAACACGAGCTGGGTGCTCAAGGGCCTTTCCCCCGACGTCCACGGTAGAGGGTGCTGCGCTTCCATGCCGCGAGAAGATCGCGCAACACCACGAGCAGCACCGCGCCGGTGGGCAGCGCGATCAGCATACCGACGAAGCCGAACCAGTGGGCGAAGGCCATGAGCACGAAGATCACCGCCAAGGGATGCAGCCCGATGCGCTCGCCCACCAGATAGGGGGTGAGCACATAGGTCTCGAGGGCCTGACCGAGGGCGAAGATGATGACCACGGGCAGCACGAGCCCGAGCTCCGGCCCTTGCAGCAGGGTGGCCAAGGTGGCCAGGACCACTCCCGTGCCGTAGCCCACGTAGGGAATGAAGGCGACGAGTCCCGTGATGACGCCGATCGGCAGGGCGAAATTGAGCCCCGCCAGACTCAGGCTGATGCTGTAGTAAAAAGCGAGCGCGATCATCACCGACAGCTGCCCGCGCAGGAATTCGGCCAGCACCTGGTCGATGCCGCGCATCTTCCTTGCCACCGGCTGCTGGCAGTCGCGCGGCAGCAGGCGCAACAACGCGCGGCGCAGGCGCGGCGATTCCACCAGCAGATAGAACATCACCAGCGGGATGAGGGCGAGGTCGATGAGCGTTCCCACGAGCACGGCGCCGCCGCTCTTGAGCTTGCCCAGCAGCACCAGCAGCCAGCTCTGGGCGCTCGCCCAGTGTTCCTTGAGCCAGTCGCGCACGAACTCCGGGTCGATGCGATCGATGTCGACCCCGATGCGCCGCCCCAGGTCCTGCAAGAGCGTGTCGAGCCGGCCCAGCAGGTCGGGCAGCTGCTGGATGAAGACGGCGATCTGGCGCCAGAAAATGGGCAGCACGAGCAGGACGAGGGTCACCAGCACCAGCCCGACGGCCATGATGGTGAGCCAGGCCGCCAAGGATCGCGGCAGGCCCAGGGCGGAGAGCCGGTCGGTGATGGGGCCGCAGATGTAGGCGAGCACCGCGCCGACGATGAACGGCGTGAGCACCGGCAGCAGGGAGTAGAAGAGCAGCGCGAAGAGCGCCGC
>JAQUGB010000035.1 GCA_028684345.1 Tepidiphilus sp.
CATTTTTGGCAGTTTTGAGCTTTTCCACATAAAAAAGCAAGAAGTGCCCTACCAAAGCCGCATAACCAAGCATGTAAAGATAAAAATCTATCTTGTAAAAGATAAATCCTATCAGGGATATAAAAGTTATCTTCATGGTGTTCTCTCCTCTCCATTCACGGAGACCGGCGGCTCCAGCGGTTTCACTTCGGGCGCGGTCCATGGCCCACTCACGTGGAAGCGCCGCCCCAGGATCCGCCCGAAGGGATCCCCCAGGATTTTCTGGCCGATGAAAGCCAGCGCTCCGGCAATCGGGTTGGCGATCCCCACGGCCACCGCCGTGCTGTCCGACAATTTCGGTACTACCGTCACGTCCAGCTCTTGCGTCTGTTTGCGCAAGTCCACCATGCCGACCATCTCCACCGTCGCGCTCGGCGCCGAAATGCGCAGATTGCCCGTCGTCAGGTAGCCATCATTGAGGGCAAAGCCCCCATACAGCCGATCAAAGGCCATCCCTTTGGCAAACACATCGCCGAAATCGAGCAACAAACGCCGCGGCAGGTTCTGCAGGCTCAGAATCCCCAGCAAACGCCCCACGCCAGGCTCGATCTCCTCGAACAGCCCGTTGGTGACCTCGATTTCACCCGCGGCACTTAGTCGATAGAGATCGAAGTCGAGCGGCGCGCCCGGCCAATGTCCTTTCAGGGTCAAGGTCCCCTTCCCGCCTTTGATGCCGCCCGTGTCGAACCAATGCCGCACCGTCTTGCCGGCATCGTCGATCGTCATCGCCGCGGAAAACGTCGTCTGTGCTTTCCCGCCGTCACGCCATACCCCATTTGCCTCGATACGAAACGCCGATGGCACTTCGAGCGTGAGCGCATCGAGCGACCATCTGCCCGGCGCGAGACTCGCCTGCAAGGTCAGTGCCCCCAACCAACGGTCGCCCACCCCGAATCGATCGACGGTGAGGTCGAACGCCGGCAAATGCCCTTCTTGTGGCAGGCTCTGTCCCTCGGTCACCTCCGGCATCATCAACTTCGCAAACCGCCCTTCGACGCGTTCCGCCCCCCCCTTACCCAAGGTCACACGCACGTCGCCCTGGGCTTCGTCCGCAGCCACCGCCAGCGACCAGACCGGTCCTTTGTTCTCGCCCTGCACACGCACCCGATGCCAATTCCGCGCAAGAAAACGCGCCCGTGCCGTATCCACCTCTAGCGCGACGAACGCCGTTCCCTCAGCCCCATCGCCGATGCCCTCGACCACCGCCAGCCAGCGATCCAGATCGAGCTCGGGGGCAGCAAACCGTAGGCGTCCTCCCCTGCGTGGAGCGGGCGGCGCATTCACCGTGCCCACCACCGCAGCCCAGGCGCCGTCACGGGCACGCACGAAACGCAGGCGCTCTCCCAGCTGCACCTTGGCCTCCATGCCCGAGGGCAAGAACGCGAATTCCGCCCGGCTCGGCCAACGCGCCCCCGCGGCCTTGTCGAGCGGCGGTGGCAGCTCCGACCCCATGCCCGAGAGATCGGAAGTGAGCACCAGCTCCGGCCCTTCCTTGGCAAAAGTCATCGTTCCGCTCACCGCCGTCGCACCCGACAGCGGCAGCTTGCCGAACACGGCCAAGAGCTGAGCCGCCGAGAACGACCCTTGCAGGGCGAGTTTCGGCGGATCGCCTCCACGCCATTTCGCCGTCACCGGCGCGTCCCACCACTTGCCCTCGGCCTGGGCCGAACGCACGCCATGCCCGTCGAACACCACTTCGCCGCGAATCTGCTCGATCGGCCAGCCGGTTACTTGCGCCGGGATCCGCCCCTCGGAAAACGTCAACGTCCCGCTCACCCCGTGCAACAGATCGCCGGCGAGCGGCAAGGTCAGCGCCAAGCGTAGCGCCGCCTTCGCCTCCAGCTGCACCGTTTGCAGGGCCGAGAGCGGCAGATCCTCCCGCAAAGGGCTGGCGGCGGCATAGCGCAGAAACGCCGACCACGGCCCCTCGGCCTCGCCCGCCACCGTCAGCACCGGAATCTCGGCATCGAACTCAGGGATGAAGGCGCGGATCGGTCCGAACCGCACCTCCTGCGCTTGGGCCTGGGCCACCTCGATCGCCACCGCGCCCCGATCGAAAGTCACTACCCCCTTCACCTGCTCGAATTCCGGCCACTGCGGCGCGAAACGCAGCGTCACCCCTTCGAGCGGCAGGCGCAGCCAGAACTCCCCCCCGTCATCGCGAAACGGAAAGTCGGCAAGCGGCCCGCGCAAGCGGAACTCCACGGCAGAGAGCTTGCCGGCCACCAGGGCATCGTGTAGCCACTCCTGCACGTGCGGCCCCACCGCCCTCCCGGGTAAATAGCGCACCAGCCGGTCGAGCACCACCTCGTCGAGCGATCCTTGCAAATCGGCCACGTCGCCGGTGCGCGCCAGCCGATAGTGACCAGACAACTGCGCCGTGAAATCCTCGGTCCGCAGCCGCCCTTCTTCGAACGTCAGATCGTAGCCGTTCCCGTCGTACGCCCAGCGCCCTTGGAACACGCCCTCGGGCACCGTCACCGTCTCGAGCCGCGGCCACACCGCCGGCCAGCTCATCGCCCCTTGCGCAACCGACAGCGCGAATTCGCCCCCTGCGCGATCCCCCGCGATGCGCCCGCTCACACCGCGCACGCCGAAGGAATCTCCTACCGCAGACCAGCCCACTTTTTCCAAGGTGAGGTCGAGCGAATGCAGGCTCTGCCCACTCGAGACCACCACGCCGGAGACCGACCCCTGCGGCCGCAAGCCCGCTGCCTGCGGCCACCACAGCTCGAGCGACTCACCGCCGATCTCCTTCAGGTCGAAATGCGCTTCCACCCGCCCCAGGCGCGAACCGGAAAGCAACACCGCCGCATGCCGCACCGCATCCGGCGCTTCTCCCTCGAACCCCGCCTGCCAGCCCCACACCCCCATCGCCAGCGCAAGCGAGCCTCGGGCGAGCGCTTCACGGCCCTCGCGCCGCCAGACGAGCCGCGCTTCGCCCACTTCGACGCTCACCCCGGCCGGCAAGCCGGCCGAGGGTGCGGCACCGCCGGAGCGCAGTCCCTGTACGAATACCGCCGCATCGTCTACCCGCACTTGCGCCGCCGGCACGAGGATCTGCACGACCCCCTTGCCAGCGCGCCAGGCCGCCCATCCCCCGCCCAGGGTCACCCGCACGAGCGGCAGCGAGGCCTCGGCGCCGTCGGCATGAACCTGCACGTCGCTTGCCACCGCCTCCGGCCACCAGCCGTTCCACTGCCCTTCCAGCCGACCGACCGAGACCTCCATCCCGCTGCGCACCGAGAGCTCGCGCACCAGCGCCTCGCGCCACAGGTCGAGCTCCGGCCACAGCCAGAACCGCAACGCCGCGAGCAGCATCACCATCAGCACCGCCGCAACGCCTAGGATCATCGCCGCCGCGATCCCCAGCCTGCGCCCCACCGTTGCGCTCATCAACCCCCGAACCCTCCACGACGCATTACATTACAATGGACGAGCCCGCATTGTAACGGACGCCCACCCCGAGCCTGTCATGCCGACCCTGCCCGCTCCTTACGCCGAAACCCTCCGTTACAGCCCCTTCCTCGCGCGTCTGCTCGAATCGCGTCCCTGGCTCACGGAACGGCTCGCCGCCACGCTCGACCTCCCCATCGACCGCGAGGCGATGCAGACGTTCCTTGCCCATCCGCCCGGTCCGCTACCGTTCGACGCCGATGAGCGGCTGGAAGCCGCCCTGCGCCGGCTACGCACCCGAGTTCTGGCGCACGTCGCCCTACGCGATCTCGCCGGCCGCGCCGATCTCGACGAAGTCACCGGCACCATGACCACGCTGGCCGAAGTCGCCCTGGAAGCCGCCCACGACCACGCCTTCGAGCGCCTCATCGAACGCCACGGCCGTCCGCTCTCCCCCTCCGGCTGGGAACAGGAACTCCTCGTCGTCGGCATGGGCAAGCTCGGCGGGCGCGAACTCAACGTCTCCTCCGACATCGACCTCGTCTTCCTCTACCCCGAAGACGGCGACACCGCAGGCCCCAAGATCCTCAGCAACTTCGAATTCTTCGAGCGGCTCGGCCGGCGCCTCATCCACACGCTCTCCGCTCCCACCGCCGACGGTTTCGTCTTCCGCGTCGACATGCGCCTGCGCCCGCACGGCGACTCCGGGCCGCTCGTGTGCTCCTTCGACATGCTCGAAGACTACCTCCTTACCCAGGGGCGGGAATGGGAGCGCTATGCCTGGATCAAAGGGCGGGTGCTGCGCGGCGAGCGCTGGCAGGAACTCGAAGCCCTCGTGCGCCCTTTCGTCTTTCGCAAATACCTCGACTACGGCGCGATCGAAGCCATGCGGGCGCTGCACGCCCAGATCCGCCACGAAGTGATGCGGCAGGATCGGCTCGACGACGTCAAGCTCGGCCCCGGCGGCATCCGCGAGATCGAGTTCATCGCCCAGGTCCACCAGCTCATCCGCGGCGGCCGCGACCCCGCACTCCAGATCCGCCCCACACGCCAGGTGCTGCGCCGGCTCGCCGAACGCGACATCCTACCCGCCGAGACCGCCGCGGCCCTCGACGAGGCTTACGTCTTCCTGCGTCGCGTCGAGCACCGCCTGCAATACTGGGAAGACGCGCAGACCCATCGCCTGCCGCGCGACGAGCAGCAGCGCGAACTGCTCGCCCAGGCGATGGGATACTCCGAATGGACCGGCTTCGAGCGCGAATTACGACGCCACCGCGAGCGCGTCGCCGCCGAATTCACGCACGTCTTCGGGCAGGAAGAGCGAAGTACCACCGTGGCCATCCCGGTGCTCGGCGCCGCCGTCGACGAACTCGAGCACTGTCTGCAAGAACGCGGCTTCGCGCGGCCCGCCGAACTCGCCCGACGCATCGACGCCTTCCGCGCCTCACCGCGCACCCGCGCGCTCACCGCAGCCGACCGCAGCCGGCTCGAAGCCCTACTGCCGCGCGCCATCGACATCGCCGCCGCGCATCCCAAACGCGACGACGTGCTCGAACGCCTCCTCGAACTCTTCGAAGCCATCGGCCGGCGCAGCGCCTACCTCTCGCTGCTGCAGGAATACCCGCAGGCGCTGCGCCGCGTGGCCGAACTCGTCGGCGCGGCGCGCCAGGCCGCCACCTACCTCTCGCGCCACCCCATCCTGCTCGACGAGATCCTCGACGAGCGCCACCTCGACGAAGAACCCGACTGGCCCGCTTTCGCGCACGAGCTCGAACGTCTGCTCGATGCGCTCGAACCCGATGCCGAACGCCAGATGGACCTGATGCGCGAACACCACCACGCCCAAGCCTTTCGCCTGCTCATGCGCGACCTCGCCGGGCGACTCACGGTGGAGCGCCTCTCGGACCACCTCTCGGCGCTCGCCGACACGCTGCTCAACCTCACCCTGCGCTACGTCTGGCGCAAGCTGCGCCGCCGCCACACCGACACCCCCCGCTTCGCCGTGATCGCCTATGGCAAACTCGGCAGCAAGGAGCTGGGTTACGTCTCCGATCTCGACCTCGTCTACCTCTTCGACGACCCCCACCCCGACGCACTCGAAACCTACACCCGCTACGCCCAGCGCATCAACACCTGGCTCTCCACCCGTACCGCCGCCGGCATCCTCTACGAAGTCGACCTGCGCCTGCGCCCCGACGGCGAGGCCGGACTCCCCGTCACGCCGCTCGAAGGCTTCCACCGCTATCAACGCGAGAAAGCCTGGACCTGGGAACACCAAGCGCTCACCCGAGCCCGCTTCTGCGCCGGCGACCCCGAACTCGGCGCGCGCTTCGAATCCATCCGCCGCGAGATCCTCTGCCTGCCGCGCGATCCCGCCAAGCTCAGGGAAGAAGTGCTCGCCATGCGGCAAAAGATGCGCGACGCCCACCCCTCCCGTCCCGGCCTCTTTCACCTCAAACACGACCCGGGCGGTCTCGTCGACGTCGAATTCCTCGTGCAATACCTCGTGCTCGCGCACGCCCACGAACACCCCGAACTCACCGCGAACACCGGTAACATCGCCCTACTACGCTGTGCGGCGCAGATGGGGCTCATCGACGCCACGCTCGCCCGGCAGGTCGCCGACGCCTACCGCGAACTGCGTCGGCTGCAGCACCGCCAACGCCTCGACGAACTTCCGGCCGTCGTCCCCGAAGACGGAACCACGGCCCTGCGCGAGCCCATCATCGCCCTATGGCGGCAAATTTTCAGCTGATGCACGAGGAATGGACATGGCCGTCGAAACCGAACTCAAACTCGGAATCCGCCGCGGCGATCTGCCGAAGCTGCGCGCCCACCCCCTGCTTGCCACGGTACGTCATCACCCGCCGGTGCGCGTCGACAACACCTATTACGACACGCAAGACGAGACCCTCGCGCGCCACGGCATCGCCCTGCGCCTGCGTCGCATGGCGGGACGCACACTCCTCACCGTCAAAACCGCCGCTCCCAGCCGCGGCGGGCTCTCCTCGCGCCAGGAATGGGAAGCCCCCTGGCCCGGTACGTTCGACTTCGCCTTCGTCGAAAACGACGCCGTGCGCGAGCGCCTGGAAAAAGTCCGCGAGCGCCTCGAACCGCGCTTTCGCACCCGCTTTCGCCGCGAGCTCTGGGAACTCCCCCTCGGCGAGGGGCACATCGAGATCGCGCTCGACCTCGGCCGGCTGGAAGCCGGCGCAGCGAAATTGCCGATCCATGAGCTCGAACTCGAAGCCTACGCCGTCCCCGCCGCCGAACTCTTGACGCTCGCCCGGGCGCTGGCGCAAGACATCTCCCTGTGGCCCGAGAATCGCAGCAAGGCCGAGCGCGCACTGCAACTCGCCGCCGGCACCTGGGCCGCACCGGTCAAGGCGATCGAAGTCGAACTCGACCCCAAAGGCGACCCCCTCGCGGCGCTGCGCGCCCTCGCCGACGAAGTGCTCGCCCACTGGAGCGGCAACCTAGCGCTCATCCCCTACCGCCACGACCCCGAATACCTGCACCAGATCCGCGTCGCGCTGCGCCGGCTGCGCGCGCTCCTGCAGATCTTCGAGCCAGTCACCGGCCCCGAATTCGCGGCCCAATGGCGCGAACGACTCGGCGAGCTCGCCGCCGAACTCGGTCAGGCACGCGACCTCGACGTGCTCCTCGACGAGCTGCTGACCCCCGCCCTCGAACGCTGCCCCGTCGAGCGCGAAGCCCTCGGCGAGCTCGCCGCGCGGCTCTCCAGCGAGCGCGACAAACTGCGCCGCCGCAGCGGCCGGCTCGATCCCGGCCGCCACGGACGGGTGCTCCTCGACTTCCTCGCCGCGCTCGAGGCGCTGCCCGGCAACGCCCTCATCCGCGCCAGCGACCTGCGTCACTTCGCCCGCGACCGGGTCGCAGCGCTACGCAAGAAAGCCCGCCGGCGGTTCGCCGCCCACCTCGCCGAGCCTTCGCCCGAAACAAAACATCGGCTGCGCATCGCCCTCAAAAAGCTGCGCTATGGGCTAGAATTCTTTCAATCCCTGTGGCGAGGCAAGACCACCGCCCGCGCATTGGCCCGACTCAAACGGGCCCTCGACGTGCTCGGCCACGCCCAAGATTGGCACGCGGCGCAAGACATGCTCACCCAGCGGCAAAAACGCCATCCCGACGAGCGGCTCGCCGCCGCCGTGCTGCTTGCCTGGCACCACGAGCGCATCGCCCGCAACGCCGCCGAGATCCTCGGCAACCTCGAAGACTGGCTCGAAGACGACCTCACCGGATGACCGACATGGACCTGCTGTTGTGGCGCCACGCCGAAGCCCAAGACGGGCACGACGACCTCGCCCGCCCCCTCACCGAACACGGACACCGGCAGGCCAAGCGCATCGCCCGCTGGCTGGAACGGCATGCTCCCGAGAATCTGCGCCGCTGCTGTAGCCCCGCGCGTCGCGCCCGTGAAACGCTCGAAGCCTGGACCCGGTCCTACGAACTCCTCCCCGACGCAGCCCCCGGTGCCGCCCCGCTGGCCGTGCTCGCCGCCATCGGCTGGCCCGAGCTCGAGCGCCCCACCCTCATCGTCGGCCATCAACCCACCCTCGGCGGTATCGCCTCCCTCGTCCTTGCTGGACAGCAAAGCACATGGTCGATCCGGCGCGGCGCCCTGTGGTGGTTCAAACGCCGCCAGCGCCACGGCCACGCCGAGACGGTGCTGCGCGTCGTCCTCGATCCGGAACTGCTCGACTAAGACGCCATTCGAGGCGAACGGTACCGACCGGCTCTTCCTTGCCTTGCGGGCCGTACCCTCTGCCGCGCAACGCGCAAACCGGCCTCGCACGGTTGCAGATCAAGGAGCCCGTAACCCGAGGCCGAAAAACCGTCCCCCTCATCCCCTATTGCAGCGCATCAAACATGGGATTACACTCGTTTTTTTCGCAACAAGTTGCAACGATGACTCAAGATACCGTAACCTCACCGCCCAACGGTACGCGACGCGTCATCGACGGCGTCGAGCGGGTCTATTACGACGGTTACTGGGTCAAAACCTATCCCATTCCCAAAGACACCGTCCAGGCCAAACGCACGCTCATCGCGGCCCTCACCCGGCGGCTCTTCAATCACGTCGAGCACGGCCTGAACGTTCCCGGAAAACGGCTCGACGAGGCCCGTGCCGCCTATGAAGCCGAAACCGACCCACAGAAGAAACGCGTCAAGGGCGCGATGCTCGCCGGGGCGCTCTTCAACCGCGCCACCGACATTTTCACCAAACTCACGGAGCTCGAAGAGCTCGGCGTCAAAATCAAGCCCGACAACGAACTGATGCGTGAATGCGGCCGCTGCCTGCAAGAAGCGCTCTCCTTGGGGCGGCTCGTGCTCCACCGCAGCGGCGAAGAGGGGATCGACGAACTCTGGGGCGAACCCTTCCGCGCCTTTTCCATCCCCATCGAAGATTTCTACGAGAGCCGCTACCTCAAAATCGCCTGGTCGATGCGCGACATCGACCAGATCGCTCGAGTGATGCACACTACCATCGGACACCATCCTTTCTTCCAGGGCGTCACCCCCTACGTCGAAGCCTACGCCCGCGCCGCCAAGATCAAAACCGAGACGCTGCGCACCGACAAAGAGATTTTCGACGTCTGGGCCGATTTCGTCGTCGCCGGCGAAAATCTCACCAATTACAAGCCCAAGCTGCCCGCCCCGCCCACGCGTGAAGAGCTGCTACTCATCACCGATGGAGAGCGCCTCATCCTCGACGGCAAGGAACTCATCGGCCACATCACCCGCGCCCGCACCCCCATGCCCAAGAGTACGCAAAACTACATCGCCCGCTGCGAGCATTTCGCCACGGGGGCACTCGCCATCACCCGGCACCGGCTGGTCGCCTGAAACAGCCGGGCGCCGCGAAAAACCGTCGCCAGCGGCTGCCGGGCGAGGCATCCGGCGCGCGGGAAGTGACGCCGATCACACAACCCGAGCCCCGGAGAACGCCACCATGCAGCCGCGCAGCGACTCATTTGAGCTGCCTACAGGAAACGCCCGGACATGAGCACATCGATCTTTCCCAAGCCCCTGATCGCGCTCCTGCTCATCGTCCTGCCGGTGCTCGCCTGGTCATGGCACGAGCCGCCCGCCGATCGCCTCACCTGGTGGCTCGAAGCCCTGCCGGTCGTGCTCGCGCTGCCGCTGCTGCTGACCACCGGCCGGCGCTTCCCCCTAACGCCGCTGCTGTATGGGGTCATCACGATCCACATGGTCTTCCTGCTCGTGGGCGCCCACTACACTTATTCCCAGACCCCTTTCGGATTCTGGCTCAAGGACCTCCTCGCGCTGGAGCGCAACCCTTACGATCGCCTCGGCCATTTCCTGCAGGGTGGCACGCCGGCTCTGCTCGCCCGCGAGATCTTCGTGCGTCTGGCGATCGTGCGCGGCAAGGGCTGGCAGCAATTCCTCGCCGTCGCCGTCGCGCTCGCCTTCAGCGCCTTCTACGAACTCCTCGAATGGGGCGCCGCGATGGCCTATGGTGCCGAAGCCGAACACTTTCTCGCCATGCAGGGCGACATCTGGGACACCCAGTGGGATATGGCCACCGCGCTCCTCGCCGCCGTGTCGATTCTGCCGCTCAGCGACTCGCTGCACCGCCGGCAGATATCCACCCTCACGGATCGACTGGATCCTGCCGCCCAACCGTCTCGATGATCCCTCCGCCCAGGCACACTCGGGACTCATACACCACCACGCTCTGCCCCGGCGTGAGCGCCCACTGAGGCTGCGCGAACACGAGCTCGGCGCGATCCCCCTCCACCCGCTCGATTTCGCAGGGCGCATCGCTCGAACGATAGCGGGGTTTGGCCGTATACACCCAATGCGTGTGCGGCGCCCGGCCCGAGATCCAGTGGCAGCGCACCGCCGTGAGCCGGTCGTGCCACAGCGCCGGGTGCTCGCGCCCCTGCACCACGTAGAGCACGTTGGCCGCCACGTCCTTGGCCGCCACGTACCACGCCTCGTGCTCGTTGGGATTCGCCCCCCCCTTCACCCCGCCGATGCCCAGCCCCTTGCGCTGCCCCAGCGTGTAATACATCACCCCCTGGTGCGTCCCCAGCACGCGCCCATCGTCGAGCGCGCGGATCTCGCCCGGGCGCGCCGGCAGGTAGCGCTGCAGAAACTCGCGAAACGGCCGCTCGCCGATGAAGCAGATCCCCGTCGAATCTTTCTTCTCCGCCACCGGCAGCTCCAGCGCGCGCGCGATTCTGCGCACCTCGCGCTTGTAGAGCCGCCCCAGCGGGAACATCGAGCGCGAAAGCTGCGCCTGATCCAGGCGGTAGAGGAAATAGCTCTGATCCTTCGTGCCGTCCTCCGCCTTGAGGAGCTGATACGTCGCCCCCTCCTCGTCCTCCCAGCGCCGCACCTGCGCATAGTGCCCCGTGGCGATGCGCTCGGCCCCCAGCGCCATGGCATGATCGAGGAAACAGGCGAACTTGATCTCGGCGTTGCACAGCACGTCCGGGTTCGGCGTGCGCCCCGCGGCGTATTCGGCGAGGAACTCCGAGAAGACCCGCTCCTTGTACTCCTTGGCGAAATTGACGACCTCCAGCTCGATGCCCAGCAGATCGCACACGCTCACCACGTCGATCAGATCCTGGCGCGTGGAGCAATACTGCTCGTCGTCATCGTCTTCCCAATTCTTCATGAACACGCCCGTCACACGCCAGCCGCGCTCCTTCAAGAGCCAAGCCGCCACCGACGAATCCACCCCGCCCGAGAGCCCTACCACCACGTGGCGCCCCTCGCCCGGCTCGACGCCGATCGCATCCCAATCGAGTTCCACCCTCACGGCTCCTCAGCCCGCCAGATAGCGGATCAAATCCAGACTGTAACGCCGCCCCTCGCGCCAGTCGCGCACACAGGCAAGCACCATGGGGCTGCGCAGGCGCCCTTCGCGCCCCGCCGCCTCCACCTCCTCGGGCAGAAGCCACAGCGTACGCAGAATCCCCTCATCGAGCGCACGATCGGGCTCCTCGCCCGTCACCTTGCCGGAAAAGGCAAAGCGCAGGTAAGTGAGCGCCCCATCGGGCCGGGTCCAGTGATAGACCCCCACCACGGCATTGGGTGCGAAGCGCAGACGCGACTCTTCCAGCGTCTCGCGCACCACCGCGTCGACGAGCGATTCCCCCGGCTCCCAATGCCCCGCCGGCTGGTTCAAGCGCACGCCGAACTCCGTGTCCTCCTCGACGAACAAAAAGCGCCCCTCACGCTCGATCACCGCCGCCACCGTCACGTGCGGCCGCCACACTTCGCCCATCGCGCGCCTCAGACTTTACCGAAAAGAGCATTATAAGACCGGCGAAGCAGCCTATGGGCGCCCGAGCGATCGCCGACACGGCTACAGGACGGCGTCGTGCGGTGCTCGAACGCCCCCCGATCGGAGGGCTTCGCAACCGACCCCGCTCGTAGTGGTTTTTCACGAGACCCGGGAGTGTGCGATCATCTTCTGCTCGAAAGCATGAGGAGACGACGATGAAACTCTATGACTATCCGCCCGCGCCGAACCCCCGACGCGTTCGCATTTTTCTCGCGGAGAAAGGCATCGAAGTGCCGACCGAAGCCGTGGATCTACGCCAGGGTGCGCAACTCAGCGAAGCGTTCCGCCGAATCAACCCGCAGTGCG